>DYMG01000090.1 GCA_020721655.1 Paludibacter propionicigenes
TTTTTAGACTAACCTCAATATAGTATTAGACTTTTCTAACAAATAAATTCTTACATTTTTATCTTTATACATTTATTTATTAATTGCTAATTGTTTTTTACTTTTGTAAGAAATTAAAAAAATTGTAATGTCATATCCGATTGTAAACAAAGAATCAGCGAAAGAATTGGGAATTATACCCGAAGAATTTGAAAAAATACAAGAAATATTGGGACGTATGCCCAACTTTACTGAACTTAGTATATTTTCTGTAATGTGGTCTGAACACGCTTCATATAAAAATTCAATAACACTTTTAAAAACTTTACCACGCAAAGGAAAACACTTGTTAGCCGAAGCTGGAGAAGAAAATGCCGGTTTAGTTGATATTGGTAACGGATTAGCTTGTGCTTTTAAAATTGAAAGCCACAACCACCCTTGTGCAGTTGAGCCTTACCAAGGAGCAGCAACAGGAGTTGGCGGTATAAATAGAGATATTTTTACAATGGGGGCTCGTCCAATTGCACAAATGAATTCGCTTCGCTTTGGTAGTTTAGATGCCGACCGCACAAAATGGCTAATGAAAGGCGTAGTAAAAGGAATTGGAAATTACGGAAATGCTTTTGGAGTACCTGTTTTAGGCGGAGAAGTTTTTTTCGACGACAGTTTTTTACAAAATCCACTTGTAAACGCAATGTCGGCGGGAATTGTTGAACATAAAAAAACCATTTCTGCTGTTGCTAAAGGAGTTGGAAACCCTGTTTATATAGTAGGTTCATCAACCGGAAAAGACGGAATACACGGTGCAACTTTCGCCTCTGCCGATTTAACCGAAGACTCTATAAACGATATACCATCAGTACAAGTTGGCGACCCATTTCAAGAAAAATTACTCTTAGAGGCAAGTTTAGAACTTAACGAAACCGATGCTATTGTTGGAATGCAAGATATGGGAGCTGCCGGAATAATTTGTTCGACATCTGAAATGAGCGAAAAAGGGAAAAGCGGAATGCGTATTTATCTCGACAAAGTACCTCTACGTCAATCGAATATGCATCCTTGGGAAATCCTACTTTCCGAATCGCAAGAAAGAATGCTTGTAGTTGTTGAAAAAGGCAAAGAAAAAATTGTTGAAACCATTTTTGCAAAATGGGATTTAAATTGCGAAATAATTGGAGAAGTTATTCCACAAGACAAACTTGAATTTTTGTGGCATGGAGAAATAGTTGCAAACGTTCCTGCATCTCAATTAGTTTTAGGCGGTGGAGCACCAGTTTACAAAAGAGAAACCAAAGAACCTGCTTACTATCAACAATATAAGAAATTTAACATTAACAATGTTCCAGAACCAAAATGTTATAAAGATGTTGCTTGGATGTTGGTAAACCACCCCAATATTGCATCAAAACGCTGGGTAATTGAGCAATACGACACAATGGTTCGCACAAACAATATGAATACAAATTTACCTTCAGATGCGGGCATTGTAAACATAAAAGGAACCGAAAAAGCACTTGCATTTACATTAGATTGCAATTCTCGTTACGTTCACGCCAACCCTGAAGAGGGCACTGCAATTGCAGTAGCAGAAGCCGCCAGAAACATTGTTTGTTCGGGTGGAGAACCATCGGCAATAAGCAATTGTTTAAATTTTGGGAACCCTTACAACCCTGAAGTTTACTGGCAATTTACTGGAGCTATTAATGGTATGAGCAAAGCTTGTATTAAGTTTGGAACACCGGTTACAGGTGGCAATGTTAGTTTTTACAATCAAACTCAAATTAATAATACAATAGAACCTATTTACCCAACTCCAACAATTGCTATGATGGGTATTTTAGAAAACAAAAACAACATAATGTCGCTTAGTTTTAAATCTAAAGGCGATTTAATTTACCTAATAGGAAAATCGGAAAATGATATAGCAAGTTCGGAATATTTGGCAAGTTGGCACAAAATAAAAGAATCGCCTTCGCCTTTTTTTAATATAGATACCGAATACAATGTACAACAAGTTGCCAAAAACATTATAAAAGGAAAGTTAATAGAATCGGCTCACGATGTTTCTGACGGAGGCTTATTTATTACACTTTTAGAATCGGCAATGGTAAATAATTTAGGTTTCGACATTGTTTCTGATGCCGAAATTAGAAAAGATGCATTTTTATTTGGCGAATCGCAAAGTAGAATTGTTGTATCTGTTTCGCCAAAAAACGAAGCCAAATTTATAGATTTTATGAAAACTCAAAACGTTGATTTTTCATTACTTGGGCATATAACAAGCCAAGAAATTAGAATTGATGACAATTCATACGGTTTTGTAAAAGATTTTAAGGCAGATTTTGATACCGCAATTGAAAAAAAGTTTAATTAACAATTAATGGCAAAACCTTACAAAAACTTATCGGCAGAAAAAAAAGAACAAGTTGCCGAAATGTTCAACAATATTTCGCCAAAGTACGATTTTTTAAACCGTTTTTTATCGTTAGGAATTGATATACTTTGGCGAAAAAAAGCCATAAAAATTTTACAAAAATACCAGCCTAAAACTATTATTGATATTGCTACAGGTACTGGCGATTTTGCAGTTGAAGCAATGAGTCTAAAACCAAAAAAAATTATTGGCATTGATATTTCTGAAGGAATGTTACAAATTGGGCAAAAAAAAATTGACCGAAAAAAACTGACCGAAATTATTTCATTAGAATATGGCGACTCGGAAAATTTAAATTTTGAAAATAATTATTTTGACGCAGCTACAGCCGGTTTTGGAGTTCGTAATTTTCAAGATTTAGAAAAAGGATTAGTAGAAATAAACCGAGTTCTTAAACCAAATGGTGTTGCCGTAATTTTAGAATTTTCGCAACCAGAAAAATTTCCAATAAAACAACTTTACAACTTCTATTTCAAAAACATACTTCCTTTTATTGGGAAAACTGTATCGAACGACACATCAGCATACACATACTTACCCGAATCTGTTGGCGAATTTCCTTATGGTGAAAAATTTATTGAAATTATGAAAAATTGTAACTTTAAAACAGTTACTCAAAAAAGAGTTTCCTTTGGTATTGCTACCATTTATGTAGGAATAAAGTAACAAATTAACCTTATTTCAAAAAAATTATGAATTATTAAATAAACAAAAATTTATAAAGCTAAAAATAGTTAGTATATTCGCAAGATTAAAAAAATCTAAAAAAGTACAAATGAATTACAAGTTAATTAACAACATTACAGGTTGGTTAGTATTTATAATTGCCTCGTTCACTTATATCTCTACTGTAGAACCAACAGCAAGTTTTTGGGACTGTGGCGAATTTATTGCAACTTCGTTTAAGTTAGAAGTAGGACACCCTCCGGGAGCACCATTATTTATGATTATGGCTCGCGTAGCATCACTTTTTGCAA
Source organism: Paludibacter propionicigenes (assembly GCA_020721655.1). Taxonomy (GTDB): domain Bacteria; phylum Bacteroidota; class Bacteroidia; order Bacteroidales; family JAFGXI01; genus DYMG01. Next base: position 3,391 of record DYMG01000090.1, read on the forward strand.
GCGATGTTACAAATGTTGCCTATTCAGTAAATATTTTATCGGCTTTAGCAAGTGCTTTTACCATCTTATTTTTGTTTTGGTCGATTACACATTTAGCTAAAAAAATTGTAGAAAAAGAAGAACTTTCAAACGGAAACATAATTGCAATAATTGGTAGCGGTATTGTTGGAGCTTTAGCCTACACTTTTAGCGATTCATTTTGGTTTTCGGCAGTAGAAGCAGAAGTTTACGCAATGTCGTCGCTATTTACAGCAGTAGTTTTTTGGGCAATATTAAAATGGGAAAATATTTCTGACCAACAATATGCAAACCGTTGGATTATACTTATTGCTTACTTAATGGGGCTTTCAATAGGAGTTCACTTACTTAATTTACTTGCTATACCAGCAATAGTTTTTGTATATTATTTCAAAAACTACAAACCATCGAAAATTGGTGTTATTTCGGCATCAATAGTCGCTATTGGTGTTATTGCCGGAGTTATGTATGGAATTATACCCGGAACAATTACAATTGCAACAAAATTTGAACTTTTATTTGTAAATAATTTTGGGTTTGGATACAATACAGGTGCATTTTTTTACATAGCACTATTAGTAATAACCTTAGTATTAACACTATACTACACTGCAAAAAAAGAAACGAACCACCTTTTTATTTCTATTCTTTTTAGTTTATCGATGCTTTTATTAGGCACAACAATGTTTTTAGGTAGCCTATTCTTTGCAATATTATTAACAATAGGAATTTTTATATTAATTTATATAAAAGGACAAAAATACAAAGCAGTACTAAACACAATAGTTTTAGCCGGAACAGTAATACTAATAGGATATTCATCATTCACAATGGTTATAATTCGTTCATTAGCAAACCCTCCATTAGATGAAAATAATCCGGACAACGCTTTTGCACTTCTTTCATACTTAAATCGTGAACAATATGGCGACCGTCCATTATTTTACGGACAATATTACAACGCACCTTACGACGAAATTATAGAAGGAGCACCAACATACATTCAAAAAGATGGAAAATATGTAATTTCAGATTACAAACAAATAGTTTCTTACGACAAACGTTTTAACACCGTTTTCCCTAGAATGTACAGTCCACAAAAAAGCCACATGCAAGCATACAAAGAATGGGGAAATGTAGAAGGACAACCAATAAAAATAACCAATCCTAATACAGGAGAAATGGAAAAAATAATGAAACCTACGTTTTTCGAAAACTTAACATTCTTTTTCAACTATCAAATTGGACACATGTATATGCGATATTTTTTCTGGAATTTTGTAGGACGTGAAAACGATATACAAGGTCACGGAAGTGTAAACAACGGTAATTGGATTAGTGGAATTCCGGGTATTGCAATGGAACCAAATTTAGACATTTTACCAGATAGCCTAAAAAATAATAAAGCAAGAAATGTTTATTTTTTCTTACCACTTTTACTTGGGTTAGTAGGTTTATTTTATCAAGCAAAATCATCATCAAACAATTTTTGGGTAGTAATGCTTTTATTCTTGTTTACAGGTTTGGCTATTGTAGTTTATTTGAATCAGTACCCTTATCAACCACGAGAACGAGATTACGCTTACAGCGGGTCGTTTTACGCATTTACAATTTGGATTGGATTAGGAGTTTTTGGGCTATACAAAATGCTAACCCAAAAAACAAAAATTCCAAAATTAGCTTCGGCAATTGCAATAACTATTATTACCTTATTTTTAGTTCCCGGAATAATGGCAAGCCAAAACTGGGACGACCACGACCGCTCTAACAGGTACACAGCCAGAGATTTTGCAAAAAACTATTTAAATTCTTGCGAACCAAATGCAATTTTATTTACCAACGGCGATAACGATACCTTCCCACTTTGGTATGTGCAAGAAGTAGAAGGTTTTAGAACCGATGTTCGCGTTGTAAATTTAAGTTTACTAAACACCGATTGGTACATAAACCAAGTTAGACGACAAGCATACGGGTCTGCACCAGTGCCATTTTCGCTATCTCCAGATAAATACGTGCAAGGCACAAGAGACAGTCCGTTTGTATTAGAAAAAATTAACGAATACACCGAAATTTCTCGTTTAATAGAATTTGTTAGCAGCGACGACCCTGAAACAAAATTAGACACTAGAGATGGACAAAAAATAGAATTTATTCCTACAAAAATGTTTAAATTTACTGTGGACTCTGCTACAGTTGTAAAAAATGGAGTTGTAAAACCAAAAGATGCTAGTAAAATAGTTAAAGAAATGAAATGGAATTATAGCGGAAATTATATGCCAAAAGCAGATATGATGGTTTTAGACCTAATTAGTACAAATAATTGGAAACGACCAATATATTTTGCAATAACAGTTGGTAGTGAAGGCTTTATGGGTTTAGAGAAATACTTCCAAAACGAAGGCTTAGCTTATAAACTAGTTCCTATTGAAAACGAAAACCACGACGGACAAACAGGGCGTATAGACTCTGAAATTATGTACACAAACCTAATGACCAAATTCTTTTGGGGCAATATGTCAGACAGTACTATATTTTTAGACGAAAACAATTTGCGAATGATTATGAATTACAGAAATAATTTCTCTCGTTTAGCAAGTTATTTAATTTCTGAAGGTAAAACAGAAGAAGCTAAAAAAGTTCTCGACAAATGTATTGAACTAATGCCATCAAAAACAATTCCTCACAACGGCTTTTCTATTGGAATTATACATGCTTTATACCGGCTAAACGAAAAAGAAAAAGCCCACGAAATAATTGACCAAATGGTAAATACTGCCGAAAATAATTTAAATTGGTACTTATCTCTTTCTGGAAAAGATGTCGTTTCTATTGACCAAGACAAGAAAATGGATATGGCAATAATTCAAGAAATTTACCGAATTACCGAATTACAAAACGATAAAGAAAAATCTGAAGAAGTTGGAAAACGCTTCGATGCTCTTTACAAACGTTTTAAATAAAATTTTAAAGCAAATGATTCCGTAAAAAAGAATCATTTGCTTTAAATTACTCACTTATTAATTATAAATTTTGCTTATGCGTATTTTTTCTATTTTTATACTTTCTTTAATTTACCAAATTACATACTCCCAAATTGCAGAAAAACACGATAGCTTATTTATAAACAATAACGATAGCTTATACGAATACTCCGACTCGACAATTTATAACGAAAACGACAGTTTAGAAGCAGAAAATGCCGACAGCTTACTACTATTAGAAAATGAAAAATTTAAAGAAGCCGAAAAAAAATTTGAAAAAATAATTTTATCAGACTCAGCTTATATTGCACAACTAGAAAATTTAGTTTCAGTTTTCGACTTAACCTACAACGAAAAAGTTAAAGGTTTTATAAATCTTTATGCAAATAGACGGAGAAACCAAGTAGGAAATATGCTTGGCTTATCGGAACATTATTTTCCATTATTTGAAGAACACCTCGACAAATACAACTTACCATTAGAACTAAGAAATTTACCCATAATTGAATCGGCACTAAACACAAAAGCAAAATCGAAATCGGGAGCCGTTGGCTTATGGCAATTTATGTACGCAACCGGAAAAATTTATGGCTTAGAAATTAACTCTTATGTAGATGAACGAATGGACCCAGTTAAATCTACAATAGCAGCAAGCAATTTTCTAAAAGACTTATACAAAATTTATGGCGATTGGACACTAGCTATTGCAGCATATAATTGTGGAGCTGGAAATGTAAACAAAGCCATACGACGCTCGGGCGGAAAACGAAATTTTTGGGAAATTTATTACAAATTACCTAAAGAAACAAGAGGCTATGTTCCAGCTTTTATTGCAGCTAACTACATAATGAACTATTACAAAAACTACAACATAACTCCTAAAAAAATTGACTTACCTTTAAAAACAGATACAATTTTAATAAATGAATTCCTTCACTTTCAACAAGTTTCTGAAGTGCTAAATATTCCAATAGAAACATTACGAGATTTAAACCCTCAGTATAAAATTGATATTATTCCTGCAAAAATAAAATCTTACACGTTAAAATTACCCGTAGAATATATCGACCAATTTATTTATTTACAAGACTCTATATTCAATTACAAAGACTCAATTTTCTTTAATGATAAAAATAGAACAATAGCACCATCATCAACAAACGAAAATTCGGTATATACTAATGCACCATCAAAAAATATGGTGGCAATAAATTATACTGTAAAACAGGGCGATAATGTTGGCTTAATTTCAAACTGGTACAATGTAAACACCTCTGATTTAACTAATTGGAACAATATTCACAAAAACAGAATTCGTGACGGTCAAAAAATTGTAATTTATAAAAACAAAAATGTAGCTCCAAACTTCATAAACATCAATAAAATGAGTTTTGCAGCTAAACAAAAAATGATAGGAAAAGATGTTGCAGAACCAAAGACAACAACAAAAGCATCAACAAATTCAAATAAATATGTATATTATACAGTAAAAAATGGCGACAATTTTTGGAGTATAGCAAAAAGATACGATGGAATTTCTGGCACAGATATTATGAAACTTAATAAAATAACCGATGAAGGAAGTTTAAAAATTGGTCAAAAATTAAAAATAAAGCTCAAATAAAGATTTTATAATAAAGCCAAAAATTTAATGAAAATTGCAGTAAATACAAGATTACTTATAGAAAACAAACTAGATGGCATAGGCTGGTTTACTTACGAAACACTAAAAAGAATAACTCAACAACACAAAGAACACGAATTTATTTTTATTTTTGACCGCAAATTTTCCGAGCAATTTATTTTCTCCGACAACATAAAACCTATAGTTATTCCTCCACAATCTAGACACCCATTTTTATGGTATTTATATTTTGAATGGAGTATAACTTTTGCATTAAAAAAACACAATCCAAATTTATTTATCTCAACCGATGGTTGGATTTCACTAAAAACTAACACTAAAACTTTAGACGTTATTCACGATATAAATTTTGAGCATAATCCCGAATATTTGCCTTATTTTTACCGAAAATATTACCTACACTATTTTCCAAAATTTGCAAACTTTGCAAACAGAATTGCCACTGTAAGCGAATTTACAAAAAACGATATTATTGATAAATATAATATTCCAAAAAATAAAATTGATGTAGTTTACAATGGAGCAAACGAAAATTACAAGCCTGTAACAGATTTTACAAAACAAGAAACAAAAGCTAAATACACACAATCTTGCAACTATTTTTTATTTATAGGCAACATTTCTAAACGCAAAAACTTGCAAAATTTAATTTTAGCTTTCGAAAAATTTAAAAATTCGACAAATAACGATACAAAACTTTTAGTTATTGGCTCTGTTATGTGGAATTCTAAAGAATTAGAAAATTTAGTTAGGTTCATTTCACACAAAAGCGATATAATTTTTCTTGGTAGAGCCTCGGAAAACGAACTCACAAAAATAATTCCATCGGCATTGGCAATGGTTTACCCATCTTTTTTTGAAGGCTTTGGAATACCAATATTAGAAGCAATGTATTCTGATATTCCGGTTATTACATCTAATGTAACTTCTATGCCCGAAGTTGGCGGCGATGCGGCTTTGTATGTTAATCCTACTTCAATAAATTCAATTTTCAATGCTCTTTTAGAAATTCAAAACTCGCACAAATTACGTTCAGAATTAATTGAAAAAGGTAAAATTCAACGAGAAAAATTTTCTTGGCAAAAAACTGCCGATAAACTTTGGAATAGTATTGAAAAAACTATTGCAGAATAATGCCAAATTACAATGGTAAACTTATTTTTCTTCACTTCGTTAAAAATTAAGCAACTTGATAACGTTTTGTGACTATGCGTAGTTTGGAATCTTAAAACAATTAAT
>DYMG01000091.1 GCA_020721655.1 Paludibacter propionicigenes
GAGCAAAGATACATATTATATTTGTAATTATATAATAGATTTTATATAATAACATTTGCTTAAATGCTGACTCAGGTTTAAGAATTATTAAAAACTTCGTTTACACTGGTTAAATATTTATTTACATTAGATGATTTTTTAATTTTTTTAAATGTTTTGTGTTGATTTTCAAAGAAAAACGATATGTATTCCCAATGGCTTGTAAGTCTTGTAAGTAAATGCGAAGGTTCTAATTTTTGCTGGTATTTATCGAACAATTCATTGTGAAAGTTCTTTAAAATTTTCAGTTTTTCGGGTTGCAAAAGAACCTTGCCGTTAATTTCTGATGCTAAAAATGGATTTTTAAGTAAACCTCTACCAATCATAAAGGTATCAATATCATCATTAAATAACTTGGTTAAATATTCAATGTTTTGAATTTGAAGAATATCGCCATTAAAGGCAAGTTTATTTTTTGATAAGCCTATAATTTGTTTAAATATTTGGTAATTTGGTTTGTCACCATACATTTGTTTGGCATTTCTAGCGTGTACAATTATTTCGTTTAATTTAAATTTATTTAATTCGGTAATTACGTTAAAAATGTCGTTATCATTGGTAAATCCTAATCTACATTTTATTGAAATAGATATGTCTATTTTTGGTAATACACTTTCCAGAATTTGGGAAATTTCGGTTGCATTTTGTAGCATTGCCGACCCCAATCCACTTTTTGTAACCATTGGGTAAGGGCAACCTAAATTCCAATTCATTTCTTTGTATCCCCACGATTTAAATAGCTGTGCAAGTTCAATAAATTGCTGAATGTTAGAGCCTAAAACTTGTGGGATAAAGTTTATATGTTCATTATTTTCGGGTTTTAAGTCGTTAAAAGTCGATTTTTTGTATTCTTTCTTGGGCTCAAAACGTAAATATGGCGAAAAATATTTGTCTATTCCACCAAAATATTTGTTGTGCAGATTTCTAAAAATATAGTTTGTATATCCCTGTAAAGGGGCTAAATAAAGGCTTTTCACTGTTTATTGTTTTTCAGAGTGTATAATTCGGCATCGTCAACAATTTGTTTTTTTGCTTCCGATAGGTTAAAAAACGGTGCTTTTGTACCTTCAATAAAAAATTTATTTCCAACAAAAATACGGGCTTCGTCCCATAAATTTTTTGCAATAAATGAGTTTAAAAGAATTTCGCCCCCTTCAATTATAACCGACTGTATTTCAAGCCCATATAGTTTTTGCATTATTTGCGGTAAAATATTTATTTTAAAATTTATTGTAATAAATTCGATATTTGTAGAGTTTTCGGCAATTTTCTCGGTAAAAATTAATGTTCTAACCGATTGGTCAAAAATTTTAAGTTCGTGGTTTAGTTTAAGGTCTTTATCAATACAAATTCTGATAGGGTTTTTACCTGTCCAATTTCTTACATTTAGCGATGGATTATCAAGTACAGCTGTATTTGTTCCAATCATTATTGCTTGTTCTTGGGTTCTCCATTTGTGTACTAAATTTCGGCAAAGCTCATTTGTAATCCAAGCTCCGTGCTGATTTTTGTTTTTTCGCAAAATATCAATAAAACCATCTTTAGTTTGAGCCCATTTTAAAATTATGTATGGTCGATTTTTTTCGTGATATGTGAAAAAACGTTTATTTAGTTCTCTACATTCGTCTTCTAAAACGCCTATTTTTACTTGAATACCAGCATTTTCCAGCATTTTAACTCCATTTCCCGAAACTTTAGAAAAAGTGTCTATTGTGCCAATAACAACTTTTGGTATTTTATTTTCAATAATCATTGTTGAGCAAGCCGGTGTTTTGCCAATATGTGAACATGGCTCTAAACTTACGTAGATAGTACTTTCTTTTAAAAGAGATTTGTTTTTAACAGAATTTACAGCATTAACTTCGGCGTGGTTTTCGCCAAATTTTTTATGGTAACCCTCGCCAATAATTTTGTTGTTATGCACAATTACAGCTCCTACAACTGGGTTTGTATAGGTATTTCCGAGTCCTTTTTCTGCAAGTTCAATACATCGTTGCATGTATTTTTCGTGGTCGGTAAAATCTTTGTTCACTAAAATAATTTTTTAAAGTACAAAAGTACTAATTTTGAACGATGAATATTACTGAAATTAGAAAATATATAATTAGCTCTATTTCTAATGTTTATGAAGCTAATGAAGCCGAAAGCATAAGTTATTTAATTTTTGAAGATGTTTTAAAAAGAAGTAAAACCGATATTATTTTAAAAGGTGCAGATTTAGTTACAATAGATGAAACAGATAAAATTTCCAAAATAATTGAGGAATTAAAAAATAATAAGCCCATACAATATATTTTAGGATATGCCGATTTTTACGATTTAAAATTTGCAGTAAATGAATATACTCTAATTCCACGTCAGGAAACAGAAATTTTGGTTAATGAGATTATAAAGTATAATAAGCAATTTAAAAACATAAAAATTATTGATATAGGCACTGGAACAGGTTGTATAGCAATTAGTTTGGCAAAAAACATTAATGCAAATATTACTGCTTTAGACATTTCTAATGAAGCCTTACAAATAGCACAAAATAATGCTAAAATGAATAATGTAAGTTTAAATTTTTTAAATTTAAATATATTAGAAAACAACTTAAATTCAGATTTTTTGTTTGATGTAATAGTAAGCAATCCACCTTATGTAACTAATACAGAAAAACAATTTATGCACGAAAATGTGCTTAATTACGAACCTAATTCTGCTCTTTTTGTTGATGATAGCAATCCTCTATTGTTTTATAAATCAATTTTACAATTTGCAGAAAAAAATTTGGTTGCTGGTGGACAAATTTGGTTTGAAATAAACGAAAAATTTGGAACTGACATTTTAGAACTTCTTAAAAAGCATAACTTCACTAACATTAAAATAATTAAAGATTTAAACGAAAAAGAACGAATAGCTTTTGGAACTAAGAATAAATAAAATCATATTTTTACCAGATACTATATAGGTTTTTAAACCTTATAACGCCAAAAAGTCAAGTAGTATTTTTTAATTTTTTTTGTTAAAATTAATACTTGTCAGGTAAAAGTCGCAAACCTGTAGCCGGATTAAGACAAATAATAGGTATTGTTAGATGTTCTTTTTCTAAAGTTTTCAGGTACTTTTTAAAATCGTGCGACATCATAAAAACTAAATCGGCATCTATTTCTCTTGCAAATAAACTTATAGAATACCCCCATTTTTCGCCTCTTTTTGCAGTTTTAATTCCAAAAACAATGTTTTTTGCCTCTAGAATTTTTCTTGCAAAGTGCATATTTGCACTCATTTTTTGATTTTTGCTATTGTTATTTATAAATGGTTTAATTATATTTATGTTGCTATTAAAATATTTTGCTAAATATGTAACCCAATTAAATTGAACTCTACTTTTGTCGTTATAATCAATAGGTACTACCACTTCTATTATTTTTTCGCGTTTTGGCTTATCTTGTATAATTATAAATGGCACCTCTGAACCCATTACTGTTTTAATAGCCCTTCTACTAGAGTGAATACCCATAATTATTAATGATGCATCGTGCGTTTTTGCAGTTCTAGGTATCATTCTAAATAAGTCGCCAACAACAACCAACGAATTAACGTTAATTCCATTCTCGGCTTTTAGTTTTTCAGAAACTTCTATTAGTTTTGGCTCTATTTCAGCCTTAAACCGTTCTCGATTAACAACATTTAGAAGAACAATTTCTTTAGAAAATGTTTTTGCTAAATTTAATGCGTGCATAAAAGCACAATCTGCTTTTTCGGTAAAGTCCCAAGGAACAAATATACTCTTACTTGATATTTCCATAAGTTGTTTTTTAATTCTTTATTATCAAAAAGAATAAAATAATGATTGATTTAACGAAATTAAGTATAAAATATTATTTAATCGAACATTTTAGTGTTTTTTTTTATTTTTTATTTTTCAGCATTTTAATAATAGTTAAGTTTAGTAAATTAATTGTAATTTCGTATTAATTATTTTAACGTATGAATACAATATTATTTAAAATTTTTTATGGTTTCATTTGGTTAGTTACGTTATTGCCATTTGGTTGTTATTATTTAATTTCAGATGTTTTTTACCTATTTGTTTTTTATATTCTTAGATACCGAAAAAATGTAGTATTTGCCAACTTACGTAATTCTTTTCCTGAAAAAAGCGACGAAGAATTAAAAAAAATACAAAAAACATTTTTTAAACATTTTGCCGATATATTGTTAGAATCTTTTAAAATTATTCATTTAACAGAAAAAAAAATGAAAAAGCGTTGGCAATTTGAAAACATTGAAATTTTTGACGAACTTCTTGCAAAAAACAAAAATATTCTGTTAGTTTCTGCTCACTATGGTAATTGGGAATGGTTTTCAATTTTTGGCAAAATGATTAATTACAAGTTTATCGCTCTTTATAAATCTTTATCGAGCAATAATTTCGACAATTTTTTGAGAAAATTACGCGAAAAATATGGTTTAGAAACTGTTTCAATGGATTTAGCTTTTAAACGTATGCTAAAACTTAAAAGCGAAAATACTTCTAACATTGTATGGTTTGCTGCCGACCAAGCCCCACCAAAAGACACTTTGTTTTGGACAACTTTCTTGAATCAAGAAACTGCTTTTTTTTTAGGTCCCGAAAAACTTGCTAAAAAATTAGATTATTCTATTGTTTATTTAGATGTTTATCGTGTAAAACGTGGATATTACAAAGCTAAATTTACACTGCTTTTTGAAAACACCATAAACACCAATGAATTTGAAATAACAAAAACTCATGTAAAGCATTTAGAAAATGTTATTAAGGAAAACCCCAGCAGTTGGCTTTGGTCTCACAAAAGGTGGAAGCATAAACGCCCACAAAATATTAACTTACAACAATTATAATAAATGAAACACTTAATTGTATGGGTTTTTTTAACAGCCTCATTGTTAGCTAATTCGCAAGAATACGAAATAAAATTTAAAATTACCGGTTTAACCGATTCTATTGCCATTTTAGGTTATCATTTTGGTACAAACAGATACGTAAAAGATACCGTGAAAATTAAAAATAGCGAAGCTACTTTCTCTGGCGAAAAACCACTTAGCCACGGTATGCATTTTATTTTCTTTCCGAACGATAAAAAATTTCTCGATATTTTAATTGATAAAGACCAGAAATTTTATATTAATAGCGATACCACAAATAATTTTAGAGAAAATTTAATTTTTAAAGGTTCTGAAATAAATACCGAATTTACAAAATTTGATAAATTATTATCACAAAAAAACAAAAATTACCATTCAATAAGCAAAGCGTTTAGCGATAAAAATATACGCCAAGAAGAAAAATCGGAACTTATAAAAAAAATAGTACAAATAGAAAAAGAGCGAAGAGAGGTAATATTGAGCACATTAAACTCAACAAAAAATGAAACATTAAAAGATATTATTGGGTTACTTTTAGAACCTGAAATACCAAAGTTTACTGTTACTGAAAATACCTCAAATTCAGACTCTATTATAAAAATGAAAGAATATATTTATTACAAAAAACATTTTTTCGATTATGTTAATTTTACTGATAGTGCTATTTTACGAACCCCTTTTTTTATTCCAAAATTTGAAAAATACATAAAAAAAATAGTGTCGCAAAACCCCGATTCTATAAGCTCTGAAGCAATAAATTTAATAGAAAAATCGAGAGGGAATATTGCAATTTTTAGCTACTTAATAAATTATATGCTTGTTTACAACGAAAAAGAAAAACAAATGGGTATGGACAAAGTATTTGTGGAAATTGCAAAAAAATACTACAAAACAGGCGAGGCTATTTGGGCAGATTCTGCTTATAACAAAAAAGTTCTTGATAAATTAAAAAAAACAGAACCAAACTTAATAGGAAATACAGCCCCCGAAATAAACAATGTTTTTACAATTAGCGATGAAAAAATATCGTTAAACGATTTAAAAAATGAATATATTATAATAGATTTTTGGTCGCCAAGTTGTGGTCATTGTAAAACTTCTGTACCTAAACTCTATGAAATTCACAAAAAACTATTATCGCAAAATGTTGACGTTCAGATTTTTTCGGTTTTAGAAAATACTGAAATTGAAAAATGGAAAAAATTTATTGCAGAAAACAATTTAACAAACTGGATAAATGTTTACGATAAAAACGATAGTGCGTTTTTTCATTTTTATTACGATATTTATTCTACTCCAGTTATTTATATTTTAGATAAAAATAAAAAAATAATTGCTAAACGAATTGCCGTTGAACAGCTTGAAGATTTTATCCTAAATCATAAAAAAAAGGGTGTTACGAAATAATTGCATATTTTTAAATAATTTGACAATAATTACTGATGTTTTTATCTGTGTCAAACAGATGTAAATACATAGAAATCTTATTAACAAATAATAAACTTTACTTTTTAAACTACTTGTAAATTATTACTTTTGATAAACAGCCAGCATATACAAAAGCTACTAAAAAAAATCACGAATTTTATAATGAAAAATAATTAAAAAATGAATAAACTAAACACCCGAAAAGCATTAAGCCCTGCCTATCGCAAACACAAGATTTTGCGAACTGATGTGAATTTATTTACCGACGAATTATTAAATTGTCTAAAATCGATTAAAGCCATTGACCAAGCTGGCGAAAGCGAAGAACATATTAAAGAACCTATAAAAACCTTTTTGCACCGTACTTTTTACAAAAACAACTACATCAATACCAAAGAGCGTATTGATTTAGCTATCTTTTTAGGCAAAGATTTAAACAGCGAAGTGGGTGTGATTATCGAAGCTAAGAAACCCAGTAATAAAACAGAATTTTTATCGGCAGAAAATTTAAATCGCAAAGCCTTACAAGAACTCTTATTATATTATCTCAGAGAAAGAATTGATAATAAAAACAACAACATCAAACATTTAATAGCAACCAATGGCTACGAATGGTTTTTGTTTAAAAGCGACGATTTCTACAAATTCTTTTTTAAAAACAAAGCCCTTATAAAAGAGTACAATGCCTTTAAAGATGGCTATAAAGACAGTACCAAAAACGAATTGTTTTATAACGAAATTGCTAAAAAGTATATTGCCGAAGTTGAACAAGAGCTGCCTTTTGTTTATCTCGATTTTCGAATTAAAAGCATTAAAGACTATAACGACGACGCTTTAAATACGCTGTATAAAATATTCTCCGACGTCCATTTATTGGGCAATAGTTTCGGGAACGACAGCAACCAACTGAATAAAGAGTTTTATAACGAATTGCTCCATATCATTGGACTAGAAGAAATAAAAGATAGCGGTAAAAAGTTAATCTCTCGCAAGTCGGAAAAAACCAGAGACTATGCTTCGATTCTCGAAAATGCCATATTTAATATCGAAGACCGAGATTATTTACCGCAAATAAAAAGCGTCGAAAATGGTCCCGAGAAAGCTTTTAATGCAGGTTTAGAACTGACACTAACTTGGATAAACCGCATACTCTTTTTAAAACTTTTAGAAAGCCAATTGCTTGCTTACAACAATGGCAATAAAGATTTTCGTTTTTTAAATACCGAATTTATTACAGGTTACGACGATTTAAACGATTTATTCTTTTCGGCATTGGCAAAAAAAATTGATGAGCGACATCCCAAATACAAAGAACGTTTTAAACACATTCCGTACCTCAACTCCTCTTTGTTCGAGCGAAACACACTCGAAACGGAGGCTTTCGATATTTCGTCGCTTAACGACGAACACATTGAAATTTACCCACAAACTGTACTCAAAGACCACAAAGGCAACCGAATCAAAGGCAAATTACGTACACTCGACTATTTATTCCAGTTTTTAGATGCTTACAATTTTGCTACCGATGGCACCGAGGGCATCGAAGATGCTACCGAAACCAAAACTTTGATAAATGCTTCGGTTTTGGGTTTGATATTCGAAAAAATAAACGGATATAAAGAGGGTTCGTTTTATACACCTGCCTACATTACCATGTATATGAGTAAAGAAACGCTCAGGCGTGCGGTGGTTCAGAAATTTAAAGAACAAGAAAACGAACAAATCGAAACTTTCGACGATTTACAAGCCTATACCAAACGCTCGTTTAAAAAAGACGATTTACAACGATTCAATTCTATTGTCAATTCACTGAAAATTGTTGACCCTGCCGTAGGTTCTGGGCACTTTTTGGTATCGGCTCTTAACGAATTGATTAGCATTAAAAACGATTTAGGTATTTTAATCGATAGCGATGGTTTACCCCTGCAAGCCGAAATATTAATCGATAACGACGAACTTTACATTACCGATAACATGGGGCATTTGTTAGATTATAAACCCGAAAATAAAACCGCAGCCAATATCCAAAAAACACTGTTTCACGAAAAACAAAATTTAATCGAAAACTGTTTGTTTGGTGTAGATATCAATCCCAATTCTGTAAAAATATGTCGTTTGCGTTTGTGGATAGAACTTTTAAAAAACGCTTATTATACTGATAATAAACAACTACAAACCTTACCTAATATCGACATCAATATAAAAGCAGGCAATTCCTTAATTTCTCGTTTTGGGTTAGACGACGACTTAAAAGACGCCTTTAAAGGCTCGGAACTCAAATACAGCTTTGCCGACTATAAAAATGCCGTAGCCGAATACAAAAACACCAACAATAAAGCTCGTAAACACGAAGTTCTACAGATTATAGACCAAGTTAAAAACAACTTTAAAAGCACTTTAGACAAAGACATTATAACCAAAGTGCAAAAAGCCGAAGGCGAATACAACAACGAAAAACAACGTTTAGACAACCTGCAAGTATTTGGCGAAGCACTTAAAAAAGCTGAAAAAGACCAACTTAAAATTCTGAAAGAAAAAGCCGAAAAAGCACAGGCTAAAAAAGAAGAAATTGTAAACAATAAAATTTATCGCAATGCTTTTGAATGGCGTTTCGAGTTCCCCGAAGTATTAAACGACGAAGGCAAATATTTGGGCTTTGATGTGGTGATTGGGAATCCGCCTTATGT
>DYMG01000018.1:0-28443 GCA_020721655.1 Paludibacter propionicigenes
CATTACATTGTTGATTATAAGTATTTTAGCTATATGTTAAAAATTGTTAATTTTTAAAACTTAGTATGTATCTTATTATCAGCTTGTTAAAATTTAAATAAATTTATCCCGACTTGAAGCATCTGTTCCTAATTTTCAAGTTGGGTTAAAAAAAGTCGAAAAAATCGCATCAACTATTTATATGTCAATATAATAAACTGTATATTTGGGATATGCTATTTAAAATGTGCTTATTGCAAACATGGTATGGGTTAAGTAGTTATGAAGTAGGCCTTTAGTCGCTTTAGAACTTAGCCATAACAACCAATTGTATTTATATTGAAAGTTTAATCGGTATCAATTATTTTCTTCATAGTAATAGGAATAGTCAATTCCTTTCATAAACATTTCACGGTCATTTATTTTAGTAGTTAGTGCTTTATTCAATAGAGCCTTTAGAGCATTACTTTTTGTTGGACTTAGCATCATTGCATTCATATAGTCAAGTTTAGAAATTTTACTCCAATCAACGCATTTTTTAAGTTGTTTTTTAAGCATTAAATCCAACCATATTCGAGTGCTTCTGCCATTACCTTCCATAAAAGGATGTGCAACGTTCATTTCAATATATTTGTTTACTATTTCGTCAAATGTATTTTCGGGCATTGCTTCTATTTGCTTTAATGTTTCGCCTAAAAAACGTGATACCGCAAATTGAAAACCTCCTTTTGAAATATTTTTTTGTCTGATTTGTCCTACAAAATTATACAGTCCTCCAAACAAATATGCATGAATTTGTTGCAAACCTTTGGTTGTTCCAACTTCAATACTTTCGATAAATGAACTTTCAAATAAGGCATACGCTTTTGTTTTACTTTTACCGTCAATGCTTTCATCACTAAATGTGAACCAATCAATAAAACGATTAGCTTTAGTTCCGGGAAAGTTTTTTCCTAATACTACTATCCCAGCATAGTCCATCATATCAGAAAAATATCGTTTACCATCTTTTGCGAGAAGTTTCAGTTGGGTAGTATTACTAACCAACTCAATATTTTCTTTCTTTAGCTTAGCTTTAAGATATTTCCAATAATTTCGTGCTTTGGAGTAGTCGTCTTGGTTGGTAAGTACTGCAATTATATCTAATACCGAAAACCACCATTTGGCATTTTCTTCATCCCAAATTGCACGAACTTCTCGGTCGTCAAAGAAACGAATGGATATTTTTGTGTTACTCATAATTCAACTACTTCTATTTTATTATCATCAAAGTTATGATAATTTTTATTATAAAGAAGAAGTCTGCTATCTCTTTTTACAATGATACTAACTGTTAGGGATTATTATCCACAACCTCCCGAAACCGATTTCTTTTCTTTTTTAACAATTTTTTTGGCAGTTGGTTTTACCTCTTGTTTTGTACCAACGTTTATTTGTTTATCGGTAGGGCTTTCGCCTTTAATAAGTGGAAAATCGTTAAGGGCATCTTTAGCAACAAAACCCGACCAACCTTCACGAGAAACTAAAGTTGAATTCATAAAACTGTTTGCTCCAAACCCTAATGTAAAGGCATTGTATCCGAGTAAACGAAGATATGCTACAACAAAAGCTGAATTTTGTCCGGTAAAGCAATACACCAAAATTTTCTTGTTTGTGGGTAATGTATTTAAAAAGGTTGATGTTTTTAAATCTTCTTTTGGAGTATATTGAGCTGAATTAGGCATATGTCCTTTTTTATATTTTTCTATTGGGAAGTAATTTATTATATAAAAACTTGTGTCGGAAAAAGCCCTTTCGGCAGATATTTTTAAATTTGAAAATGGTGTATTTAAAAGTGTTCGGGCTCTTGCTTCTAAAATTTCGGCACCGCACTGTTTTCCTGTTTTAATTTGTGGATAATTTGTACTTTTTTCTTTTTTATAGACAACCGTATCTAAATTATTTGCAAATTTATTAGATATATTTTCACTCCATTTATCTAAACTTTTGTTCCAAGCCCCCATTCCGTATTTTAATGAAAAAGCATTGTTATATCCCATTAATCGAAGAATCCCAACTACATAAGCCGATGATTGTCCTGTGTGGCAGGTAATTACTAAGCGTTTGTATTCACTTGGCGATACATTTTTATCGAGAAAATCGATAATTTCGCTTGGTTTTACATTTATAGCTCCATTTATATGACCGTCAACATATTCTTCGTGAGTTCTTATATCAATAATATAATTAGACTCTAAATTGTCGTAAATATCAATAGCTTCAATAATATTGGGCACATTTTGGGAATTTATATAATCGCCAGAATTATTTATATACTTAAGTAAAGCATCTATTTCAGGAATATTTATTGTATCTTCTTGAACGGTTTTAATGTTCAATCCTGGATTGTAATATTGTTCACAACTAGTTAAAGATATGACAATTACTAAAATTATAATAAAATATTTATTTTTCATTTTTTTGAGTTTATAATTAATTTAAATCCGGACAATCTTCGTCAAATTTTTTAACAATTCGGTTTGTATTAACATTGGTAATTTTTGGACGGGAAATGCTGTCTTTAATAGGTTTTTCAGCACCTGCTACCAATCTAATAAAATCGAAGCGTGGTTTTTCGTCGTTATAAATTCCTGTTTTTATTCCGTAAGAATCTATTATATAGTTGTTTATGAAGGTAAACCCACCTAAAACAACTTTTATGTTTTTATAATTAAGTTGTTTTAACATAATATAAGTGTCAACGGTTTGAAATGGGTTGCTTCCATATATTACATTAATTTTTTTGTCTTGGTTTATGATTTCAGAGTATTCTGGGTCAAAAATATGTTTTGCAGGAACATTTATTGAACCTTCAATGTTTTTTATTGCAAATTCGTGTGGTGTTCTAATGTCAATTAGTTGATATTTTTCTGCTTTTTTGCAGAGTAAAATATTTGCAATTTTTTCTGCCGGATAAATATCTTGTTTATTTAAATATGCATTTAAAGTTTCTTCGGGAGAAAGCACATATTTTTTACTATCGTCGATACCACAACTTGCTATTAATAGCGAGATTGCAATAATTAGTATTTTGTTTATTATTTTCATTTTTAACAATTTAGAATCAATAATTTTTAACTAAAAAATAACTTAATAATTACCCACAACCTCCAGAAACTTGTTTTTTCCCTTTTTTAACAATAGGTGTTTTTGTTTTAGGGGCACTTACTCCTTCTTCGGGTTCTACAACTTTTCCGCCAAAATATTCGCTTGCTCCTTTTCTGTATTGATATAGTTGGTCGTCAACTCTATCCCAAATTACTTCGTTTTCTTTAGGTTGCAAAATGTTTTCAACCCATTGGTTTAATCCGCCTTTCATTACATAAATGTTTTTATAGCCTAATCTTGTGGCTAAAATCCAAGCAACATCGGCATCGGAGGTACCGTTAGAGAATAAAATAGTTTTGTATATATCTTGATCGAAATAAGCTAAATTTTCTTCTTTAAATAATTCGCTTAAAGGTATATTAATTGCACCTTTTAGTGTAAATTTACTGTAAAATTTATGAGTACGAACATCAATAAGTTGTAATGTTGGGTCTTCAGAAATAATAGATTCTGCAACTTCTTCGGGCAAAACATATCTGGTTTTCTGAATTGTTTTGTTTATTAATTTATCTGGTTCAATTTCGGTTTTACCATGTTTTTTTAGCGAGGTAAAAGCTATAAATATTCCTAAAATAATTAGCAATATAATTCCAAAAAGATTTTTTCCGTTCATAATAATAAATTAATATTCTACATCTTTAATATTATATTCTTTTTTAATTTTATCGACCAACCAAAAAGCAAATAAGCCAAATAAAATAAATATAAGTACCGCTACGCCTTCTGTTACGCCTATAAGTTCGCCAATTTTCACATTTCCTATATTTCCATACTCTCTAAAATCTTCCCATAAATATTCGTAAGTGAAACTGTAGAAGAAAATTCCTAAAGTTATACCAACTACGAAAGCTAAAGCGTCAATTTTTCCAGTTGCAACAGCACAAACGCTTGTTCCTGGGCAAAATCCTCCTAAAATGAAGCCTAATCCCATTATTATACCTCCAACAATTGTTGACCATAAAAATGTTGTTGGCATCCAAACTTTGCTAAAGTCTAAAACTCCAAAATAATTTAGAAATAATAAGCCTAACGATGCTGTTATAGCTGCTGTAAAAAACACTTTTATTACAACAAAATCGTAGCCATAAAAAACTCCTGCTAATTTTCTAGAAGTAGAAAATCCTGCTCTTTCTAAAACCCAACCAAAGGCAATACCAATTAGTAAAGCTATTATTAAGTTCCATTCACTTGTTTGTTCAAAAATAGGTGCCATAAATATTTTAAATTAAATCCATAATTTTCTAAAAAACCACGCAAAAAGGTAACCAGAGCCAAATATTGCAACAACAACTAAAAATCCGGAAACAGACATTACAGCCATACCACTAAGTCCGGCACCAGATGTGCAACCTCTGCCAAGTTGCGAACCAATTCCAAATAAAGCACCCCCTAAAATAGCAAAAATAATTCTTGTTTTTGATGATATTTTAGGCGAATGTTCAATCTTTAATTTTAATCGACCGGCAAATGCGGCAGAAATGGCGGCTCCAATAAGTACTCCAAGCACTTCAAATATTAACCAAGATTTCATGGGGCTTTCATTTGCTTCTACTGCAGATTTAAAATAGTTTGAATTTTCGGCATATTTTGGAGCTAAATCTATTACAGTTGTTTTAACAATATCTTTAAAAGCTCCACTTCCGCCTATGCCTTCGCCACTAAAAAAGAAAGCTGCCATTATAACAAAACCCAACAGTACACCAGCAATGTAAGGGTTCATATATTTTTTACTTTTATCTTCCATTTTGTTTTTTTTTAGTATAAATAACGAGTAATTTGACCTGCATCAACCATAATGAAGCGTAGCAGTGCTCCGCCTAATAATATAAATAAGGCAGGTATTGAAATAGGTATTTTATAGCCAAAAAGTTCCATCACTTCTAAAGTAGCTGGAAAAACTAATCCTCCAATAAAAAACACACCCCAAAAAACAGCTGTAAATTCGCCTCCCAAGAAAAGTGCGGCGGCTTCTTGTTGAACTTCTGTACTTGATAAAAAGCCCATAAACATGTGAATTATAAAAAATATTTCAATGCCTATTAAAAGTAAGTCTATTTTACTAAAAGTAAGTTTTTCGTAATGGTCTTTTGCCATCCACATAATTGTTGCAGCCCCTGTAGAAAGTCCCGATACTAAAAAAAGAGGTCCTAAAATTGAGGTGTTCCACAATGGGCGAGCATTGAATGCAGAAAGTAAAATACCTGTATAAACGCCTAATATTACTGATAATACTAAATTAGCAATAGCAATAGGCTTTTTATTTTTAATTATTAGTGCAAAAGCCCATTTTAGAATCCAATTTTTTTCTATTAGGTTTGTTAGCCAATTTAAAATTTTGTAAGGCATTTTACAAATCATACCTTCAAAATAATTTTTTAATTCGTAGATGTAAATTAATGGCCACAATACAGATAGAGGCATTACAGCACCTAATGTCCAAGCACCCCAAGACATAGGAGAATCTAACCTAATAGTTGTATAAAGTTGCCAAAAATAGGCAGGGTGTCTTAAATCTAAAAGTAGAGCTATTAACCCTAAAACTATAACAATTGGGGCAATAATTGGGGCAATTTTAACGGCTATAGGGTATTTATCTTCTTTACCTGTTAAATAAAAATAAGATGCAAAAAATATTAAACCAGCTGCCAGACCACCAACAAATAGATATAGAGGTATTTGCCAATGCCAAATATGAAGAACGGGGTCGATAAAAGGAATATCTCTGCCGCTTATAAATAATTCTTCTTTCATGCTTTTATTTTTATATTAAGAAATAAACTTGAGGTTTAGTGCCTGCTTCTGGGGCGTTTACTTTCCATTTTCTATTACGCAATAGAATAGAAACTGGTGAATTTGGGTCGTCTAAATCGCCAAAAGCTAAACTGTGAGTTGGGCAAACAGAAACGCAAGCTGTATCTTGACCTTTAGCAACTCTGTGGTCGCAAAAAGTACATTTGTCAACATATCCGTCTGGGTGAAAGTATCGTGCATCGTAAGGACAGGCTTGAATACAAGCTCCACAACCTATACATTCGGCTGGTGTAACTTTAACAATACCGCCTTCTATTACGTGGCTTGCTCCGGTAGGACAAGTTCTAACGCATGGGGTGTCGTCGCAATGGTTGCAACGTTCCGAGCGTATTTCCATTTCTAAGTTCGGATAAGTCCCATCTACGTTTTCAACAATCCAATCTCTGCAATATCCTGAGGGGACATTGTTTTCGGTTTGGCAGGCTACTACACAGTCTGAACAGCCAACACATTTTTTGATGTCCATTGTCATTGCGTATCTCATTATATAACCTCCTGTTTTGGATTAGTAATAAGTATTTCTACAAAATTTTCTCTCATACCAGTTCCTCCCATAATTGGGTCAATTTTAATGTTAGTTATTAGCTCAGAATCGTTTGCTCCTTTGCCATAAGCACGGGTAAGATTTTTATTTGTTTTGCCAAATCCGTGTACCATATATACGGAATCGTGTCTAATTCTTTCGGTTATTCTTACTTTTATAGGGAATGATGATACCACTTTATCTTGATTTCTAAGCCACACTTTTTGTGATGGTTCTAATCCCAATATTTTTGCTATTTTTGGATTTACCCAAAGTTCGTTTTCTGATTTTAAATCTACTAAATTTGGATTGTTACTGGTTCTTCCAAAAGTGTGCATAGGGGCTCTACCGTAAATTAAGCGGTAAAAACCTGGGTCTGGCTGTTTGTGAGCGGTGTATTTAGGCATTGGGTCGTAACCTTTTGTTTCTAAATCTAAGGAATATAGCTCAATTTTTCCGGTATCGGTGTTAAAAAAGTAATCTTCATCTTCGTTTAAGTAGAGTTTTTTCTCTTTCTCATAAACTTTTACGCCAATTTTTTGCATTTCGGCTAAAGAAGTTCCCATTTGTTTAAATTTCCAATCTAGTTCTTCTTCAACGTTTTCCCATTTAAAGTAATCTTGTAACCCTAAACGAATTGCTAATTCACGAGCTATCCACCAACCCGGTTTAGAATCCCAACGAGGTTCAGCGGCTGGCATTCTTAGTGCAATATTTGGGTATCGGTGTTGATTACTTCTAATGTCGTCGTATCGTTCTAAATATGTACATTCAGGCAAAACAACGTCGGCGTAGCCTGTAATTTCCATAGGCATGGTATCTACAACTACAAAAAGGTCTAAATTTTTAATTGCTTTTATTGTAATGTCTCTACCTGGTATGGTTGATAATAAATCGGTTCCAACAACTAACCAACCTTTTATTTTATGCTCGCTTTTATTATCTGGTAATGAGGCTTTTATTAGGTCGTTAGAAATACCTGTTCCGGCACTTTTGTAAGTTGGTTTTGTAATATCTTGCCAAGACCAATGTGGGTGTGGGTATGCAGGCGATGGGTATTCGGGCACTTCTTTAGTTTCGGGGAAATACCAACCTCCTTTTCTCCCATAAGAGCCTAAAAGTGCATTTAATATTGCTATTGCACGCGTTCTTTGCGTGTCGTCGCCGTACCAAGTAGTGTGGCGGCCTGGGTGAACTATTACTGCTGGTGATGCTTTTGCCATTTCGTAAGCAGCATTTCTAATAAGTTCTGGTTTTATATCTGTAATAGAATAAGCCCATTCGGGAGTGTTAGTTTTAACGTGCAATTTTAATTCTTCTAAACCAAAAGCGTATTTTTCAACGTATTTTTTATCGTAAAGATCTTCGTATATTAATACGTGTATCCACGATAATAAAAGAGCTAAATCGGTTGCCGGTTTTATTGGTAACCAGTATTTCGATTTGCTTGCTATTGTCGAAAATCTAGGGTCAACTGTTATTATCGCAGCTCCTCTATCAATAGCTTCGGAAACTTCTTGTACATAGCCGTTGTGCATATTTTCGCCAACGTGATTTCCTATTAAAACTAAGCATTGAGTGTTTTTTATATCTACGGGTTCTGGCGAACTAACGCTTGTTCCGTAAGTAGCAACAAACCCGGCTTCACGTGGACCTAAACATTGTGCATACGATGGTTTTGCAATGTTTGAAGATCCATAAGCATGCAATAAGTGTTTAAAATAAGAGCCACTACTTGCGTGATATAGTAAAGCCATACTTTCTGGACCAAATTGCTTAGATATTTTTTTCATTTTGTTAGCAATGAAATCTAAAGCTTCGTCCCACGATACTTTTTTAAATACGTTTTCTCCTTTTTCTTCTACCCTTAGCAAAGGTGTTTTTAATCTGTCGTTATCGTAATACATACCAACGCCACCAGTACCTCTAGGGCAAAACCTACCGTTTGAGTGTGGGTCGTTTTCGTTTCCTATTATTTTCTGAATTTTCCCATCTTCATTAAGGTATGTAAAGCCTGCACATTTCCAAAAGCAGATTTCACAAAAAGTTGGAAATTTTTTTGCTTTTGATTCGTCGATTGGTTTTTCCTCTTTTGGAAAAAAGCTTGGAACCCAGTTTAATATTGGATTTGCTAAAGCCAAACCTCCTGCTCCTAGTGCTGAAATTTTAATAAAATCTCGTCGAGATGTTTTTTTTCCGCCCATATTAATATTAGCATTGATATATATCAGCAAATTTAGTTATAAAAATCAAAGTGGTAAAATTTTAGTTAATTTTTAGTTAATTTTTACGCATTCTAAAGAACGAGTGTAATCCACTTATATATAATTAGTTACAGTTAAATAACATTAAATATGTAATTTTATGTATAAATGCTATGCAACAGAAAACGCTATTATTTTAAAAATATACGGATTATTACATCTTAATATATGTTTTAGCTACTAAGCTTTTTCAACTCTACATAATTTATTATTTCTATGTTTTTTCCGGCTAATTTAATTATTTTTTTGTCGTTAAATTCTTTTAAAATCCGAACCACATTTTCGGTTGCCATATTTGTAATATCGGCTAAATCTTTACGTGAAACGCCTAAGGTAAACTTATTGTTGTTGTAAATTTCATCAGAAAAACAGATTAATGCATCGGCTAAACGCCCTTGTAATTGTTTGTGAGAAATACAGAAAAGTTTATTTAAAATTTTCTCAATTGTTGTGTTTAAATTGCTAATAACCTGATTGTTAAAATACTGATTAGTTAGCATTATTTTATTAATAATTTCTATATTTATTTGGCATAAAACCACGTCTTCAATAGCTACTACGCTAAATTTGTAATATTTAGTGTGATTTAAAGATGTTAGTCCCAACATTTTACTTTTACCTCCTATTTCAATAATTAAATCGCGGTCTTTGCTTTCTAAATATATTTTAACTAAACCTTTTTTTATAAAAAAAATATTAGACGCAAAACTATTTTGTTTTATTATTGTTTCGTCTTTTTTATACGATATTTCAACTTTATTTTTGTTTATTTCCGATAATTCTTGAGGGGTTAATTCATTGAAACACACCGATTTATTTTCGCAAAATACACAATCTATGCTTTTATTAACCATTTTTATTGTTTTTTTCTTACAAAAATACAATAATAAATTATTTTTTATTGATATATATCAATTTTTTTTAACTATTATAGCATTGTTGATTCAGGGTGCTTATATCTGTTGTTTAGCATTAAATAAATGAGCTATTTGATTTAGTTTTGATGTGAAAATTAAATAGAACTAATATAGGTATGAAAACTTTTTTTAAATTATTACCATCATTAATAATACCAATGCTTTTTGTGTTTGGGATTATTGTTTTTTTCCATCCTAAAGATAGTGGACAAGTGAGTATTTCGGAAATTAATTTGCCAAAAAAAGCAGATAAAAAAAATGACCACTCGCAGTACGAAATTTTAAAACAAAAATTTGAGACCCCTCAAGATTTAACAAAAGCTTGTTTGTCGTGCCACAACAAAAGAGGAACAGAAATTATTAAAACAACTCACTGGAAGTGGACTACTCCAGATACCTTAGCCGATGGAACGGTTAAAGAGTTGGGTAAAAAAAACACACTAAACAATTTTTGTGTTGGAATTCAAAGTAACGATGCTTTATGCCAAACTTGTCATATAGGTTATGGTTGGGGCGACAAAACATTTGACCATTCTAATGTAAATAATATTGATTGTATAGTTTGCCACGACAATAGCGGTAAATATAAAAAAGAAAAAGGAAAAGCTGGAATGCCATCGCAAACAGTAGATTTAAGTAAAATTGCACAAAAAGTAGGACCTACAAAAAGCAAAAATTGTGGTAATTGCCATTTTTTAGGCGGTGGAGGTAACAATGTTAAACATGGCGATTTAGAATTAGCCCAACTTGATGCTGTAATTTGCACAAAAGATTTTGATGTTCATCTTTCAAAAGAAGGTGCTAATTTAGAATGTTCGCAATGCCACCAAACAACACACCATAATATTAGTGGAGCCGGACCAATGACAAATTCTAATGGTCCAGAAAATAGGGTTTCTTGCACCCAATGCCACACAGACAGACCTCACGAAAATAAAATGCTTAACAATCACTACAAAAAAGTAGCTTGCCAAACTTGCCATATTTCTACCTATGCAAAACACGAAAAAACTAAAATATTTTGGGATTGGTCGACCTGTGGATTAAAAAATGGCGAACCTTTTGAAGAAATATCTGAAGATGGTTTGAAAAAAAGCGATAGTGGACACGGAACTGCAATTTACGCAACCAATTTAACACCAGAATATTTTTGGTGGAACGGAGTAGCCGATAAAACAACTTTAGAAACCAAAATTACAACAGATACTGTTGATATGAACGCATTACACGGAGATTATTTAAGCAACGACAGCAAAATTTATCCGTTCAAAGTAATGAGAGGAAAACAGCCTTACGATACAAAAAATAAAACCTTTGTTCAGTTTAAAACCTTTGGACCTAAAGGTTCTGGAGCATACTGGTCTGATTTTGATTGGGATAAATCAATAAGAACCGGAATGGATTATGCAGGCTATCCTTATAGCGGAAATATGGGCTTTATTAGCACCAGATCTTACTGGCCATTAAACCACATGGTAGGTCAAGCAGAAAGTGCCTTAACTTGCGTAGATTGCCACAGTAGAAATGGTAAATTACAAAATTTAACTGGCTTTTATTTACCAGGTAGAGATGTTAACTTACTTTTAGATTGGGCAGGAAAATTATTTGTTTTATTCTCTGTATTAGGAGTAATAGCACATTCAACCTTGAGAATAATAGCAAAAAGCAAAAATAAAATAATAAATAAATAATACAACTATGAAAAAAGTATATATATATAATAAGTACAACAGATTTTGGCACTGGACACAAGCCACATTAATTTTCTTTTTAGCAATTACAGGCTTAGAAATTCATGGAACTTATTCGCTTTTTGGTTACGAAACAGCAACATTTTTTCACGATAATGCAGCTTGGGCATTAATAGTATTAATAATATTTACTATTTTTTGGGATTTTGCAGTAGGCGAATGGCGACAATATGTACCTACCTTAAAACTAATGAAAGAGCAAATTAATTATTATATTTTTGGAATTTTTAAGAATGCACCTCACCCAACTCACAAAACAAAATACACAAAATTTAATCCTTTACAAAGAATGACTTATTTTGGGTTAAAACTCATTATTATACCTATAATGATAGTGTCGGGTCTGTTCTATTTTTTCTTCTTTAGCAGTTTAAACACAGCTAACCAATTATCGTTAGATTGGATTGCTTATGCACACACACTTGGTGCTTTTATTTTAATAGGGTTTGTAATTATACACGTTTACTTAACAACTACAGGACATACTTTAACCTCAAGTATTACTGCTATGGTTACAGGTTGGGAATGTATGAGCGATGAAGATGCTAAATATGCAGTAGAAGAAGGATTGCAAATTAAAATTGCTGAAATAAAATCAGATTTATATAGTACTGAAAGTAGAACTAAATTATTAGATGCTGCATTAAAACACGTTGAAGAACAATTTGGATTATCTCACGATTCTGATTTAAAAGCGGCAATAAAACAATCGGGGGTTGGTTATTTTAGAGTAGGAAAAGATCGTAAATATGAAGAGGTTAATGAAGGTTGGCTTTCACTTTA
Source organism: Paludibacter propionicigenes (assembly GCA_020721655.1). GTDB lineage: Bacteria > Bacteroidota > Bacteroidia > Bacteroidales > JAFGXI01 > DYMG01. The sequence continues at coordinate 12,176 of DYMG01000018.1, forward strand.
TAAATGTACAACCTTGTCAGATGTTATTGGACAACCTCTTGCACTTAACAGAGGGGAAGAAGACAGAAAAATAGTTGACGATATTTTTAACAAAGTAATTAATGGAGAAACCATAAAAAGTGGTGAAGTTAAACGTATTTGTAAAGATGGAAACGTTGGTTACCATAATTTTACAGCATCTCCTGTAAGAAATGAGCAAAATGAAATAGTTGGTATAGAGGGTTTTATTATAGATACTACCAATAATCACAAATAATACAATACATTTAATAAACCCCAATTTATAAATTGTTATAAATTGGGGTTTATTAAATGACAAAAAATATAAAATATTAATGAGGTTAGTCTAAAAAGTTATAAAGTTTATAAAGTTAAATTATTGATAATAAGAGTTTTAATTCAAATTTACAATAATACACAAAGTCTTGATAATTAAACACATAACCTATTTAATGAAAATTAACCTGACTTTTTATACCTGACTCATAAATATTTTATTACAATTCAGCTAAAACTAATTTCACCAATTTAGTAAGAATTTTTTCTGCTTTTTGAGCTACAATTTGTACTTCTTCGTGGCTAACTTCTACAATTTTACCATCAACTCCCAAATCGGTAATAATTGAAAAAGCAAAACAAGGAATATCCATGTGACGAGCAACAATAACCTCTGGAACTGTTGACATACCAACCGCATCGCCACCAATAATATTCATATATTTATATTCGGCAGGTGTTTCAAAAGTAGGACCCGATACACCAACGTAAATGCCTTTTTGTACTTTGATATTATTTTTTTTTGCTACATTTTCTACGGTTTCAATAATTTGCAAATCGTAAGGCTTGCTCATATCTGGAAATCGCGGGCCTAACTCATCGTAATTTTTGCCTATAAGAGGGTTTGTTGGAAACAAATTTATATGATCTTTGATAATCATAATATCTCCAACTTCAAAATTTGCATTCATTCCTCCTGCTGCGTTTGAAACCAATAGCTTTTTCACGCCTAAGAATTTCATTACTCTAACTGGAAAGGTTAATTCTTGCATTGTATATCCTTCATAAAAATGAAAACGACCCTGCATTGCAACTACACGTTTACCCGATAATTCGCCTATTATAAGATTTCCACTATGACCTTGAACTGTAGAAACCGGGAAATGTGGAATTTCTTTGTAAGGTATTGATAATTCGATATTTATTTCGTTTACCAAACCACCTAAGCCAGTTCCTAAAATAATTCCAAATTCAAATTCTTTATCTGTTTTACTTTTAATGAAGTTTGTTGCTTCGTTTATTTTTTTTAACATAGTCTATCAATTGTTTTTTAAATTGTTTTTCTTGCTCCAAATCTAAGAAAATTACTTGTATTGGAATATAGTAAATAGGAATATTTTGAAGAACGTCTATTTTTTCACTATCAATAAACCTTACACTATCTTTTTCGGTAGTAATTATTATTTTTTTATTGTGCGAAAAATTGTCAAATTTGGTTTTTATGGTTTCAAAATCTTTTAAAGTCCACGAATGATGGTCTCTAAACTTAAGTTCTTTTACGTTTCTTACTTTTTCGGTCAAATAATCTAAAAGTGGTTTTGAGTTTGCTATTGCAGTAATTAAAAGCACGTCTATATTATTATTTAATTCCTCCTCTTTGTTGGAATAAATATTTATCAAGTTTCCATAAGAAAACCCTGTAAAATAAAGCGATTGATATGGGAAAATTGCAAGATTTTTCTCAATTATTCGTCTATTTATTGGTTTTACATCAATAGGTGTTTTCGTAATTATAATTATATTTGCTCTGTCTTTTTGCGAGGCGGGTTCTCTTAAATTTCCCATTGGTAACAAATGGTCGTCTATATTTTGGTTATTATAGTCGATAAGTAAAATATTTATTCCCGAATTCACATATCTGTGCTGAAAAGCATCGTCTAAAACTATAACATTTAAAGTTTGTGTTTCTATTAATTTATTGATTCCACGAACTCGTTTTTCATCAACAGCAACAGTAATTGACTTAAATTTCTTTTTAATTTGACGTGGTTCATCTCCAATTTGGGACGACGTAGAATTTTCATCGGCAAGAATAAAACCCTTAGTTTTTCTTCCGTAACCTCTACTTAAAAGAGCAACCAAAAAATCATTTCTAAATAAATTTAGTATATATTCGCTGTGTGGAGTTTTCCCAGTGCCTCCAATAGAAATATTTCCTACCGAAATTACCGGAATATCAAAAGATGTGGAATGTAGAATACCTAAATCAAAGAACTTATTTCGTAACCTTACAATTAATTCGTAAAGTACAGATAATGGGTAAAGTAACAGCCTATATTTTTTTTGATATTTGTTCATTTATTTTATGAAAGTACGTATTAAAATTCAAAATTCAAATTTTTTGTATGTTTTATGGCAATTTTATAAAAAAAAAATGTTTTTTTCGTAACAAACCATTAACTTTATAGCTCAAAAAAAGTAATACTTAAAATAAAATAATATGAGTGAAGAAATAAGAAGTATTGAACCTGTAGAAGTGTGGGAAAATTTTTACCAATTAACCCAAATTCCACGACCATCAAAAAAAGAAGCCAAAATTATAGCTTTTATGAAAAAATTTGGTGAAGATTTGGGCTTAGAAACCATTGTTGACCACGTTGGAAATGTTATAGTAAAAAAACCTGCTACACCAGGAATGGAAGATAGAAAAGGCATTATATTACAAGGGCACTTAGATATGGTTCCTCAATCAAATAGCGATGTAAATCATAATTTTGAAACAGACCCTATTGATGCTTTTATTGATGAAGACTGGGTTAAAGCAAGAGGTACAACATTGGGAGCCGACAACGGAATGGGTGTTGCTGCTACTATGGCTGTGTTGCAATCTAAAACTTTAGTTCATGGACCAATTGAAGCCTTGTTTACTATTGATGAAGAAACAGGTATGACCGGTGCTTTTGAGCTAAAACCTAATGTTTTAAGTGGAGATATTTTAATGAATTTAGACTCTGAAGACGAAGGCGAACTTTATATTGGTTGTGCTGGCGGAATTGACGGAAACATTGAATTAGCTTACACAAAAGAAAAAACACCTGCAAATGTTAAAGCTTATAAACTTTGTGTTAAAGGACTAAAAGGCGGTCATTCTGGTGTTGATATTTATTTAGGCAGAGGAAATTCTAACATTATTTTATTTAGAATTTTAAAAACAGCAAAACATTTAAATATAAATTTAGCATCTGTTCTTGGAGGTAGTTTGCGAAATGCAATTCCTCGTGAATCGTATGCTGTTATTACTGTTCCTACCGATAAGGTTTCTGATTTTGAACAATTATTGAAAAAACAACAAGAAATAATAGGAACAGAAATAATAACTGTTGACCCTGAACTAAAAATAAATATTGAGCCAACAGACTTGCCAACAGAAGTTTTTTCAAAAAATTCGCAAGAAACATTAACAAATTTAATTCTTTCAATTCCTAATGGAGTTATTAGAATGAGTAATGAAATGCACGGTTTAACCGAAACATCAACAAATTTAGCAATTGTAGTTTCTAAAGAAAATGTAGTTAAAATTTCTTGCTTATTACGTAGTTCGGTTGATTCGGCAAAAGACCAATTGGCAGAAGTAATGGATAGCGTTTGTAAATTAGCTGGAGCTAAAGCAACTTTTGATGGTGCTTATCCGGGTTGGAACCCAAATCCAAATTCTGCAATTTTGGCTACTATGTTAAAAGGTTACGAAACACAATTTGGTAAAATTCCTGAAATTAAAGCTATTCACGCTGGTTTAGAGTGCGGTTTATTGGGTGGTGTTTATCCAAACTGGGATATGATTTCATTTGGACCAACTATTCGCTTTCCTCATTCTCCAGACGAGAAAGTTAAAATAAAAAGCGTAAAAAAGTTTTGGGATTTCTTAGTTGAAACTCTTAAAAATGCACCTAAAAAATAATACCTATTTGGTGTAATTAGCAAATTATATAATGAGCAGATGAAAAACAATTTTTATCTGCTCATTTTTCAGACTTCGCTCATTATGCAACATAAGACACAGGCATTCAGGGTAGTGTAATTTTGTATAGGCACTACTTTTTAAACAATTTCAAAAGGAGTTGTGATATGTTTTATGTCATAAAGTTGTAATATTTTAAAAGCATCTTCTTGAATTTAGGAGTTTTTAATTGAGCTTATAAAACAAAAAACTGCAAAAAAATTAGAAATTCCATCGTCAGAAATTATTGAATTTAAAGAAGCATTAATTTTTGCATTTTTAGGTCTTTTACGATTTTTGGGCAAAGAAAATACTTTGGCAAATGTAACCTGAGCCATTAAAAACAGTTGTGGGGGTTGTATTTACAAGGCTTAGGCTTTCCAAAACGATTTAGAAAAAATAACCATTATTGTAAATAGTTCTAATCTACCAAGTAACATTAGAAAAGAAAACACCCATTTTGCAATATCTGGGAATTCTTTAAAATTGCCCGACGGACCAACATCTCCAATACCAGGACCGATATTTCCAAGTGTTGCAGCAACAGACCCCATAGAAGTGTCTAAGTTATAACCAAAAAATGATATAAAAATAGTTCCAAAAACAAATGTTAAAATATATATTGTAATAAACGCAAGAGCATTATTTATAATTTTTTGGTTTACTGCTTGTTTGTTGTATCTAACAGGGATTACGGCATTTGGGTGTATTATTCTACGTAACTCGAAATAAATATTTTTAATTACAAAAACAATTCTAATAACTTTAATTCCTCCGGCTGTTGAGCCTGCAGAACCTCCTATAAACATTAATATAAAAACTATTACTATAATAAAACCTTTCCAAGTTATATAATCGGCAGTTGCAAAACCTGTTGTTGTAATTATTGATACCACTGTGAAAAAAGAATCTCTAAGAGAAATAGAAAAATTTTGATTTTGCATTATAACTAAAAAAGCTGTAATTACGGCTGTAAATCCGATAACAAAATATAAGTACGATTTAAATTCCTCATCGGAATATATTTTTTTCCATTTAAATTTTACGGCGTAAAACGCCAAAGTAAAATTTGTTCCGGCAATAACCATAAAAATAGCAATTACATAGTGTATATACGATGAGTCGTAAAATGCTATACTTGCTCCTTTTGTGGAAAATCCGCCTGTAGCCATAGTGGTAAACGAATGGCAAATTGCATCGAAAAAAGACATTCCTCCAAAGTAGAGTAATATTGTTTCAAGTAGGGTGAAAAAAATATAAATTCCCCACAAACTTTTAGCTGTTTGTTTTATTGTTGGTTTTATTTTATCTTTTGATGGGCCTGGCACTTCGGCAACAAAAAGTTGTAGGCTGTTTATTCCTAAAAGTGGGAAAATTGCTAATGCCATAACTATAATACCCATACCTCCAATCCATTGAATAATACTACGCCAAAAATGCATACCGTGGTTTAAATTGTCTATTTCTGTTGCACTTAGTATTGACGAACCTGTTGTAGTAAACCCCGACATTGTTTCAAAAAAGGCATTTGTAAAACTTGGTATAGTGCCACTAATAACAAATGGAAGAGCACCAAAAATTGAAAACACAATCCAAACAAAACTAACTACTATATAACCTTCTTTTTTTCCTAATTGGGTTTCGGTTTTTCTAGTTGTTAGCCAAGATATTAATCCTAATACAAAATTAATTGAAGCAATTTGCAAAAAACTAATATAACTTGCTTCTCCATATAGTAATGATACTAATGCTGCAATAATTAGAAAAAAACCTTCAACAATAATGAGGCGACCTAATATATATAATATTATACTTTTATTCATTATTTAAATAAATCTCCTACTTCTCTAATTGAACTTGGCAATGAAAAAACTATAACTTTATCGAAAGGATTAACTATGGTATCTCCTTTAGCTATTATTGCGTCGTCATTTCTAATAATACCTCCAACAATAGCATTTTCAGGGAATTTTATTTTTGATAATGGAACACCTACAATTTTAGAGTTTTTGTGAGCTATTAGTTCTAATACTTCGGCGTGAGTACCTGTTAGCATTTTAAAATTAGTAACTTCGGCACTAAAAGTATGATAGTATATTTTACTTGCAGTAATTAATTTTTTGTTTATTATTGTTTCTATTCCTATACTTTCGGCAAGATTTATTAAGCCTAAATTTTCTATTTCGGCAATTGTTTTTTTAACGCCGTAGTTTTTTGCAACAAGGCACGATAGAATATTTGTTTCGGCATTTTGTGTTACAGCAATAAAAGCGTCCATTTTTTTGATGCCTTCACTTAATAAAAATTCGGCATTACTACCGTCTCCATTTAAAACAAGTGTGTTTTCTAAGTCGTTAGCTAATTTTTCGCATTTTTCGAAGTTTTGTTCAATTAATTTTACTGAGTAATCGTACTGAAGTTCTTTTGCTAAATTTCTAGCAATTCGACTACCTCCTAAAATCATAATGTTTTTAATTACAATATTTTCTTTTCCCGATAGTTCTAATAATTTTATTAATCCCGATTTATTTGAAATAACATAAACTAAGTCGTTTTCAAGAAAAACATCTGTACCTTTTGGTATTATGGTTTTATTTTTTCTGTCAATAGCTACTGCTCTATATTCAGAAGTTCCTACTATTTTTGATACATCAATTAAGCTTTTATTTAATATTGGTGCATTTTTCTCAAGCTTTAAAACATACATTGATAGTTTGTCTTTATAAAAATCTATTTTCTCGCTTATTCCTGCTTGTTTTAGTAAGTCTGCTATTTCTTCAGAAGCTAATAGTTGAGGATATATTAACGAATCAATGCCTAATTCATTAAACATTTTTTCGTTTTCATTTTTTAGAAACTCAATGTTATCGATTCGAGCAATTGTTTTTTTAGCACCTAATTTTTTTGCTAGTAAAGCTGAGATTATATTGGTTTCTTCTATTGCAGTAACAGCTATAAACAAATCGGTATCTTTTATGCCTGCATCTTTTAATGTGCTTGGCGAAACAACATTTTTAGCTATTCCTAAAACATCGGCATTGTTTGTTAGTAAATCTAATTTTTTTTGTTCTCTATCAATTATTGTAATTTGGTGTTTTTCTTTACTAAGCAATCTTGCTAAGTGGGTACCTACTTCGCCTGCTCCTGCTATTATAATTTTCATTTACAAAATTTTATTAATTTACAATAATTTTATTGCTAAAAGTAAAGTTGTTTGCAACAATTTTTAAAAAATAAATTCCTTTATTATTAATACTGCAAAAATCGGAAATATTTATTTGATTTAAGCCAGAATTAATATTTATGTTTTGTTCTAATAAATTTTTCCCATTAACATCAGTAATATAAAAAGTTCCTTTGTCGGCTGTTTTGCTGCTAAATTCTAATACAGAATTATTATTTATAGGATTTGGATATATTATGTTTTTAGTTGTTAAGTTGTTCATTTTAACATCATTAATTGTAGTTTTGTGGTAATCTAACAGCCAACCTTTTCCATTATTTGAATTTATTGATGAGTAAAATTTAACAATAGCTATTCCAGAAGGAACGTATATTTCTGTAGGCATACTATTGCTTTTAAATTCTGCAATTAAATCGGAGGTTTGTGTTGTGTTTTTGTAAATTCTTACGTAGTCGTTTGTGTTTGATGTGTCTAATTCAAATTGAGTAAATGTTAGTAATATAGCTTCGGCGTTTGTAGGTTCTATAGTCCATTTGCAATTTTGGCTTGGTTTGTAATTGCAATCTTCACTACCATCGGTAATTGTGCCAGTTGTGTCGGTAATATTTAAACCATAAATACAATATTTTGATGTGTAAGACAGTTTCCATCCATTGTCTGTACTATCATTATCTGATGTAAATTTTACAAAAACATTACCATTGGTAGATGTAAACAATGTTGAGTTCGAAAAATTCGATAAAATAGGTTCGGTTCCTTGAGTATAATATGAAAACAATTCTGAATTTTCGTTATTTCCGTTATAGACAAACAGTGTATCGTTTTGTTTTACGTTAAATTCATCAAATTTAACATCAACTAATTGACCGCAAGTTGGATTTATATACCAAGTACAATTTGCATTGTTAGCATAATTTTTTGATGCACTTCCATCTGTAACTGAAGCAAAAGAATTGGTTAAAGTGTCGTTTTCTGAGCAATATTCCGGATATGAATAGTTAATTGTGTCTGGATACAAATCTTTTATAAGTTCTTGGCAATAAGTAAATTGGGCTACTCCTGGGGTTAAATTATTGGTATAAAACCAACCGTCGGAATATCCACCCCAGCCCCAATTAAAGTGGTAATAATTTTCTCCTTGATAGCCATCGCAAATAAATGCGTGTCCGCTTGTATAAGATGAGTCTTCCCAACCGCCATAATAAATTGGTTTTTTGGCTATTAAATTTGCTAAAACTAAGCTATCCCAATTTAACGATGTGCTATCGCGAAAAACATATTCAGTTTCTGCACAATATTTAAAGTAAGTTTTTAGCGAATTTGCAACGCTATGGTTCCAAACTCCCGAGCCTTCTGGTCCGTAAAACATATCGAAAGTTACCCCTAAATGATATGTAAGTAAGGCTGCTGAATAGCTATAATTTGTTAGCTTGTCTGCCATTTCGTTGTAGTTGTATGTTGCTGTAGAAAAATTTTCGGATATAGTTCCATAATTAGGGCAATTGTAGCTATAACTACCTGTCCCCGATGTTGGAAATCGGTGATAATAAAGTAATTGAGCTGTAGCTGTAGCAACACAACCTGTTACGCAATGCCCGTCGGGACCTAAAGCATCGGTTGGGCACATAGCATTGTAATATACACCTTGGTTCCATTCCGATGTAATTAATGGTTCTACCAATATTTCGGAAATATCTTTTTGGGTAATTGTGTTAGTAAGCCATTTGTTCCATAAATTGGTATTTGTGGTGCTTTTTATATTGTTTTTGGCAATATGTTCGGTTTGTTCTTTGTATCGGTTTAACCAAAAATTTACCGATGGTGGAATAGTTTTTATATTGAAGTTAGATTGGTTAGAATAAGCCAAAATTGGTGTAATATTTATGTTTGTGCTTGTTATTATGTATCCGTTGTTTTTTAACTCGAAAATATAAAGTACGGGTTCATTATTTTTATTTTTAATGATTGTTGTTTTTTTAAATTTTACAGTAATATTGTCGGTTTTAGTTAGTTTTTCGACTTTGTTTGTGTAAAAATTAGTAGCAACTATTTGGGCATTTTTAATGCTTACGTTTTGCGAAATTACTAAAGATGAGATAAATATGAGTAAAGTAGCGAGTGTTTTCATTTTCATTTTTTTTGCAATGTATTAATTTATTACAAATAGTTAAAATATAACCCGAAGTTTTTTGGAGTAATTAATTGTTGAGTAAACTAATAGTTGTAACGGCGACAATTCCGGCGGTTTCGGTTCGTAAACGAAAATTACCTAAAGAAATTTCTTGAAAATTGTTTTCAACGGCAAGTTTAACTTCTTCTGGCGAAAAATCGCCTTCAGGTCCTATAATAATAAGGACATTTTCATTTTTATTATAAATTGTTTTTAAGTCGCTAAATTGTTTATATGCGGGGTTGCAATGTGCTATATATTTTTTACCGTTAAATAGCTTTTTTATTAAATCGGTAAATTTTATTAAATCGGTAAAAGTAGGTTTGTAGGCTTTGTACGATTGTTTTATTGCAGAAATAATAACGTTATTGAATTTTTCGGGATTAATATTTCTTCGTTCGGAGTTAAACGAAATTATTGGAATTATTGTGTCGATACCAATTTCTGTAGCTTTTTCGCAAAACCACTCTAATCTGTCGTTGTTTTTTGTTGGTGCAATTGCAATTGTTAAGTTATAATTGCGTTTGTTATAATTCTCGGTTTTTTCAAGAATTTTTAAACCACATTTTTTAGGGTTAGAGTTTATTATTTCTGCCTCAAAAAATGTTCCTTTACCATCGACTAAGTTTATTTTATCGCCTTCCATTAGGCGTAGAACTTTTATACAATGTTTTGATTCTGATTCGTTTAGTGTATAAAATTCGCTATCTGTAATATCTGGTGTAAAAAAAAGTTGCATTTTTAAATTGTAAAGGTTAAACGTTTGGCAAATTTATTAATATTACCTTAAATCCGCAAGTCTTTTCGTAAGTGGTTGCACCATGCAGGTGTTTTTACCTAACTGAATTTAAGATATTAGCTCATTTTTTTGTTAAAAACGTTGCATTTCTTTTTAATCCGGAATATTTTGCTCTAAAAAGTGGAGTTCCTGTAAAAAGTTTATTAAATTCTAGTTCGGTTAAATTATTCCAGTCGGTTAAATTTAATTCTAAACTGTCTGTTTTTGGCGAAAAATCGGAAATAGTGGTTGGTAAAATTTTAGCATTCCAAGGGCAAACATCTTGACAAATGTCGCAACCAAAAATTCTATTTTCAAAAGTATTAGACAATTTAATATCAATATTTTCCTTATTTTCAATTGTTTGATACGATATACATTTGTTTGAGTCAATTATTCGTTCAGAAATTATTGCTTTTGTAGGGCAAGCATCAATACACTTTGTACAAGTTCCGCAATAGTTTTTTATAGGTTGGTCGTATTCCAATTCAATATTCACAAAAAGTTCTCCAATAAAAAAGAACGACCCAAGTTTTTTATTTATAAGAAGCGAGTTTTTGCCTATCCAACCTATTCCGGCTTGTTCGGCTATTTTTTTTTCTAAAACTGGTGCCGAATCTACAAAATAGCGATATTCTATTGGGGTTAGTTCTAAGTTAATGTAGTTGGCTAATAATTTTAGTTTGTTTTTTAATACTTTATGATAATCTCTGCCATAAGCGTATTTTGAAATAACAGGTAAATTACTATTTTGGATAATTTTTGGGAAATAATTTAACGCAACTGTTATTATTGATTTTGAGTTTTCTACTAATTTTTGGGGATTATATCGTTTGTCTTTATTGTTTTCTAAATAGTGCATTTTGGCGTTGTACTTGTTGTGTAGCCAGTTTTCAAAGTGTTGAGCATCATCAGTAAATTCGGCAACTTTAGATATTCCTACGGCAGAAAAAGAAAGCTCAACTGCCTTGCTTTTTATAAGCGAAGATAATTGAGCTTTTGTTAGCACGTATTTATGTTTTTATTCTTTAAAGCCTACTAATATAGAAACGCAACCAGTTATATTCATTTCGCTTCTGTTTTTTTCTTCGGGTACCGAAACTCTAACAATAAGTTGTTGTGTTATGTTCGATTTAAAATCCCAAGTGTTCGACATATTGTTTTTTGTATTATCGAAAAGCAAGTTCTTGTCGGTATCGAATACTTGAAATATTAATTTTCCTAATGATGGGTGTCCGCATATATTAATTCTATATTCTTGACCACTGTAAAAAGTAAGCAAAAGTTCTGCAACATCGCCCTCGCCTAATACTGCACTGTTTAGTTGTCCATTATGTACATAAGGTTCTAAATTTGGCAAACAAGTAGTTTTTGTAAAGTTTTTACATTGAGCGTTACTTGCTAAAGGGGTTCCTACCAAAAACGAAAGGAATAATAATGTGTATAATGCGTTTTTCATTTTATATTGTTTTATTGAATTTTTTTAAAAATTAAAAGTATAAATTTTTTTTTAGTTTACAATGTCTTTTCTAATTTTTTCTATTTTTTTTGTTATTTCTGTAATTTGTGCTTTATTTATTTTTATTGTCGATTTGCTTTCAATTAAAGTAGTTTTTGTTTTCATATCTGTTTTTACTTCACTTTTAGTGTAAGTCATTTCAATAGTATTAAATGTTTGTTGCAAATCTTCAAATTTAACTAAAAATTTTGCTAAGTTTTCGTCTTTATAGGTTTTTATAAGCTCAATTAAATTATTTAGTGCATATTTTTGTTCGGCAATTCTTTCGTAAATAATTTTGTTGTCGTTAGATAATTGCGTAGCTAAATAAAGAGCTTCTACCCAGCCTCCAATAATTATAAGTGTTGCAGTATTTCCTCTATCATTTTCTTTTAAATATCTATCTGCAGAAGAGTAAGTGTCGGTAATAATTTGCAATAGAGAATCTCTATTATTCATATTGTCCTCCATTTTAGATATTGTTGAGGCTCCAGCTTCTTCTGGTATGCCTAATGCGTCGGAAAGTTTACGAATACTCGATAAATAATTAATAGACTCGGGTATTTGGTCGAACATTCTTGTGTAGCTTAAATCGGCACCATAAACTCCTAAGTTTAGGGCTACTTCGGCAATTACAACGTATCGGTCTTTGTTTGATACGGGGTTTAAAAACTCTTTTCTATATTCTACACCGGCTTTTTGCATTAAATTAGCCATTTCTATAGGAGATGGTACATTGTAAAAAATTGTTTTTACTTTTTTTGAATTTAAGGTATCCTCGTTTATTAAGGTATCCTCGTAGTCAGAATTATCGTCAATAAAACTTGTACTATGGTCGCAAGAGTATAATCCTATAAAAAGTACAACAATTAATAAAATGTATTTTGAGAATTTTAAAATAATCATTTAACTTTAGTTTTTTTACAAATATACATTTTTATAAAATAAATTTATTCTGATTTAAAAAATAAAATAATAAATGTTTAAAATTTTTGCAAATCAACCTAATAGTTATTTGAAATATAGTTTGTAAATGCTAAATGGTTATTTAATTTTTGTTTATTACAATATCAATTAATTTTCGTTTAGGTACTTTGTGTATTTTGTTTTCGTCTCGCCAGTATTTAATGCTCTCATTATCACTTATTTCGTAAATATTAACCGTTTCTTTTGGTTTGCCAAGAGCAATTACTAAAAGCTCTTGCATATTTTCTGGTGTATTAATTATTTTCGATAATTTGGTTTTGTTAAAAGCAGCAATTGTACAACCTCCAAAGCCTTTTTCTACGGCGGCTAACAATATTGTTTGAATTGCAAATCCGTGATCGCAAAAGTTGTTTTCTGTTATGTTTTTATCGAGTAGTACTACAATATATGCCGATGGTTGTTCACCTTCAATTGGTCCGTCCCAATCGGTTAAATAACCAGCCCAAGAGAGTGTGCTAAAAATTTTGGAATTAGTTGTTTCGGAATTTGAAATATAATATTTTAGTGGTTGGCTATTTTTTGCCGAAGGTGCAAACCTTGCTAAATTTATAAAGTCTAAAAGTGTTTCTTTAGATATAGTTTCACTTTGGTAAAAGCGTCGATAACTTCTATTTTTTAGTAATAGTTCTTTTAACATTTGTTTTTAGTTAAGTTGTTACAAAAATAATATTTTCAAAATATATTGTTATTGCAATTTAGCAATTTATTTATACTTTTATTGATGATATGAAAAAACAAATATTAATATTAGTTTTTATTGCATTTTCAATTTTTTCGTTTTCACAATATGGAAATGAATGGATTAATTTTACTCAAAAATATTACAAATTCCCCATTTCAAAACAAGGAGTTTTTAAAATTAGTAGAGATTATTTAGTAAGTATAGACAATAGTTTTGCAAGCATTAACCCCAAAAATTTGCAAATTTTTGCACGTGGCAAAGAAATTCCAATTTATGTTTTTGGCGAAAACGATTTTTCTTTTGATTCTGGCGATTATATTCAGTTTTTTGCTAAACCAAACGATGCTTGGCTCGATACGGCTATATTCGACAATCCTGATGATTTAACAAATCCACACTATAGTTATTTTAACGATACAATATATTATTTTTTAACTTGGGAAATTTCCGGAACTACAAAAAAACGATTTATTTCTGAAAGCGATACAGCTTTTACAAACTACAATAAATTAGATTATTGCAATAAATTAATATCGACACAATATGTAAACGAATATTATTGGGCTGCTACAAATCCTAAATATACCAAAGGAGAGGGTTGGTTTGATAACTATGTTATAGATATAGGTAGTGCACAAAATAAAACAATAAGCTTAAACAATTATACCACAAACGAAAATGTGAAAGTAAAAACAGCAATAGCCGGAGTTCCTGCAACTTTGGTTTCATCGAATATTCAGCACTGGTTAAAAATAGATTACAATGGAAATAATTATGTTGATGTGCAATATACCGGATATAACACTGTAAAACCTGAATTTATAATACCCTCATCATTAATAACATCGTCAAATTTAGCCCTTACATTTAGTAGTAATAGTATTAGCGGTCAACCCGATAGAAATGCAATTTCCTATATTGATATAGAATATTCGCACAATATGAATTTTGAAAACACAACAGATTTTGAATTTTATTTGCCGTCAACAAGTAATCAAAAAAATGGTATTGAAATTTCAAATTTTAATCACGAAAACAATTTGCCTATAATTTTAGATTTAACTAATAACATAATACTTCCATCGTACATTATTGATAGTAAAATTAGATTTGTTGCCCCTTTTGGAACAATAAAACGAAATTTTAATATATGCTCTCAAAACAGCATTACATCAATAAATAATATTGAAAAAGTAAATTTTACAAATTATTCTACAACATACAAAAACACAAAATTTGTAATAATTACCAATAAATTAATTAAAGATGCTGCAATCCAATACAAAACATACAGAAATTTGCAACTGCAAACCGAGCTTTTTTATGTTGATGAGCTTTATGAGCAGTTTTCGTACGGAATAAATAATCACCCAATAGCAATAAAAAATTTTTTAAATTATATATCAACAAAATACGATGAAACACCAACAGGAGTGTTGTTTTTGGGCAAATCCTTGCACGCTCGGTTGTACAGAAAAAGTATAGAAAATATTAATATATGCTTAGTGCCTTCGTTTGGAAATCCATCAAGCGACAATTTATTTACCTCTGGAATTGGGGGAACAACTATAGAACCGCTAATTCCGACCGGAAGAGTAGCTGCTAAAAACAACACAGATGTTACAACATATTTAAACAAACTTCAACAATACGAAAGCACTGGAACTCAAGAATGGCAAAAAAACATTATCCATTTTGGTGGCGGATATACAAGTTTAGAACAATCGACCTTTTCATCGTACTTAGAAAATTACGAAAACATTATAGAAGATACATTGTTTGGCGGAAATGTGTCAACTTTTTTAAAAACATCATCAGAACCAATTCAAATAACACAAAGCGATTCTATATCAAATTTAATAAACAATGGCGTTAGTTTAATGACTTTTTTTGGTCACGGGTCTTCAACAGGCTTCGACCAAAATATTGACGAACCCTCGGCATATAACAACTATGGCAAATATGGTTTTATGCTTGCAAATTCTTGTTTAGCAGGCGATATACATATTTCGCCAACTGGTTTCACAAATGCCGAAGATTGGGTTTTTACCCAAAACAAAGGCGTAATAGGTTTTATTGCCGATGTAGATTTAGGTATAGCATATTATTTAAATCTGTTCTCAAATGAGTTGTACAAAAATTTTTCGCACAAAAATTATGGTGGATATATTGGACAGAGCATTAAAAATACAATTAAGGAAATAAATTTAGAATCACCAAACAATCAATATGTTATTAATACAAGCTTAGAGTTTACACTACACGGCGACCCTCTTGTAAAATTTAGTTCGGCAGAAAAACCCGATTTAGTTATCGAAAATTTAACATTTACCCCAACAATAATTTCGACAGAAATAGACAGTTTTTTAGTTAATATAACAATTAAAAATATAGGTCAAGCAACAGCCAATACATTTGTTTTGGAATTAAATAGAACTTTTTCAGACGGAACAGAAGAACTAAAAGTTAAAAATATTTATGGCTTGTATTATAAAGATACAGTTTCAATAAAATTGGCAGTAGATAACATAAAAGGCGTAGGAATAAATACGTTTTGTGCAAAAATAGATGCATTAAATCAAATAAATGAACTAAGCGAATTAAATAATACAACTTGCACTAATTTTAATATACTTTCTGGCGATTTAACCCCAATTTGGCCCTATAAATACGCTATATATCCTAACGATACGGTTACACTAAAAGCATCAACAGGAAATCCGTTTGCACAAGAACAAATAAACGTTTTTGAAATAGACACAACCGATACTTATAATAGCCCATTTAAACAAACAATAGAAATTCTCCATCAGGGAGGGGTTGTAAAATGGTTTTTACCATTCAATTTAACCGAAAATAGAGTTTATTACTGGCGAGTAAGCAAAAAAAATAGCAATTCGTGGAAAGAAAATTCATTCATTTACATTGATGGAAAAACAGGTTGGTCGCAAGCTCATTACTTTCAATTTAAAAAC
>DYMG01000018.1:28543-35148 GCA_020721655.1 Paludibacter propionicigenes
GATAGCACAAGCCTCGAAAATTGTGCACAATTAATTCATTTAGTTCCAAACGGAAATTACATAGCACTATACAATATTTGGAGCGGAAATTTTCAAAATTGGACTCAAAACTTAAAAAATGAAATAGGCAATTTATATCCTGCAACAAATGTAGGGTTTGTCCCGAACAACTATCCATACATTTTCTTTTCGCAAAAAGGAAATCCATCAATTAGTGCCGAAATTATAGGAACATCGGCAACATCTGAAATAACTTACGAAACAAATTTAGTTACAAACTTTAATTACGGAAATATTACATCAGAAATAGCAGGTCCGGCATTTAATTGGGATAGCTTTATTTGGAAATGGAAAACCGACGAGCTTATATCTTACGACTCAACAAACATAAGCCTTTCAGGAATAAAACTTGACGGAACAGAAAATGTTTTAATAAATAATTTAATAAACAACGACTCAACAATAACAAACTTAGAAAACTATGTTAACGCAACAGAATATCCATACATAAAACTAAATATGTATAGCAAAGACGACTCATTAAAAACACCATCGCAAATAATAAAATGGCAATTAACAAGCCAACAAGTACCAGAAACAGCTATAAATCCCGAAAAAGGATATTACTTTTATAAAGACACATTGCAAGAAGGCGACGATATAATTTTTAGCGTTGCAACCGAAAATGTTAGTAAATACAATATGGACAGCCTTTTAGTAAAATACTTTGTTAAAGATAGAAATAATATAACGCATCAAATAACCGAAAAAAAACTTAGACCACACCCAACACACGACGTAATTATTGATACCGTTAAATTCAATACTTTGGGCTTTCCCGGACTAAACACTATTTGGGTCGAATTTAACCCAATTAACACATCAACAAACTATTACGACCAACTCGAACAATATCATTTTAACAATATAGCACAAAAATATTTTTTCGTTAATAGAGATAATATGAACCCACTTTTAGATGTAACTTTTGATGGAATTCATATATTAGATGGCGATTTAGTTTCGGCAAAACCCGAAATACTAATAAGCCTAAAAGATGAAAACAAATATTTAGAACTTAACGACCCAAACTTATTTAAAGTTTACATAAAAAACCCAAACTCTATTGATGATGAAATTGTTACAGAAACAGATAGCTTAGGAAATACTCAACTATACTGGACACCTGCCCAATTACCAAAAAACAGTTGCAAATTATTATACACACCAAGCAAACTAAACGACGGAATTTATCAATTAAGAGTTAGTGCAACAGACATATCAAGCAATGAAAGCGGAAAATACGACTATTTAGTAAATTTTGAAGTCGAAAATAAATCAACAATTACAAATGTATTCAACTATCCAAACCCATTTTCAACATCAACACGATTTGTTTTTACACTCACAGGAAGCCAAATTCCCGACGAATTTACGATAGAAATAATGACAATTAGTGGTAAATTAGTTAAAATTATTGACCTCGCAGAGGAATCAACAATAAGAATAGGTAAAAATATTACCGACTATTTTTGGGACGGCACCGATATGTATGGCGATAAACTTGCAAATGGAGTATATTTTTATAGAGTTAAAACAAAAATTAACGGTCAAAATTTAGAAAAACGCGAAACAGAAACAAACCAATACTTTAAAAAAGATTGGGGAAAACTCTATATTATGCGATAATTGGGCAATTAAAAACCCTCTGTTGTTTAGATAAAATATAAATTACAATAAAAATGTTATCAAACATTTTACATAATTATACTTAAATATACATTTGTAAATATGAAAATTAAACTAATTTAAATTAAATAGATTATGAGTGGATTCTTGTCTTCTTCTATTGGAAAGAAGTTTTTTATGAGTATTACCGGACTATTTCTGGTCGTATTCTTATTGGTACATCTCACAGCAAACTTAGCTTTGTTGTTTGGTCCTAACGCTTTTAACATAGTATCGCATTTTATGGGTACAAACCCATTAATACAAATTATGCAGCCTATTTTAGCTGCAGGTTTTATTGTACACATAATTTATGCAACATTTTTAACATTACAAAACCAAAAAGCTAGAGGTAACGATGGCTACGCAAAAGTAGTAAACTCTCACCAAAGCTCTTGGGCTTCAAAAAACATGTACATTTTGGGAAGTTTAGTGTTAACATTTCTTGTTTTGCACATACTAAACTTTTTTTGGAAAATAAAAGTAACAGGCTCACCTCTATTAGCAGAAGTTGAGGTTAACGGAGAAGCAATGGAAAACGCTTACGCTTTAGTAGCAGCCTTATTTACAGACCAAAAATTAGGGCTTGTATATTCTTTAGTTTATATTTTTGGAGCAATTGCACTAGCTTTTCACCTTACACATGGCTTTTGGTCGGCGTTTCAAACTTTAGGAATGAGTAACGATATTTGGAGAAAACGATGGACTGTTTTAGGATACTTATTTGCATTTGCAGTAGGTGGAGGTTTTGCGATAATTCCACTTTTTTTAATGTTATTTGCTTAAACAATTAAATTACTATGATAAAATTAGATTCAAAAATACCAGAAGGCTTAGTAGCCGAAAAATGGGATAACTATAAAGCTCACCAAAATCTTGTTAACCCTTCTAACAAAAGAAAATTAGACATTATTGTTGTAGGAACAGGACTTGCAGGAGGAGCCGCTGCAGCAAGTTTCGGAGAACTTGGCTTTAAAGTAAAAGTATTTTGTTACCAAGATTCGCCTCGTAGAGCACACTCAATAGCAGCTCAAGGCGGAATTAATGCAGCAAAAAACTATCCAAACGATGGAGACTCAATTTACAGACTATTTTACGATACTGTAAAAGGTGGCGATTATAGAGCAAGAGAAGCAAACGTTTTCCGATTAGCTCAAGTTTCAAACGATATTATAGACCAATGCGTAGCTCAAGGAGTGCCTTTTGCTCGCGAATATGGCGGATTACTATCAAACCGTTCTTTTGGTGGAGCTCAAGTAAGTAGAACATTTTACGCTCGCGGACAAACCGGCCAACAACTCCTTTTAGGAGCTTACGGAGCACTTAATCGTCAAATTCATTTAGGAACTGTTGAAATGCACAACCGTACAGAAATGATGGACATTGTTATTGTTGATGGAAAAACTCGCGGTATTGTTACCAGAAATCTTGTAACTGGAGAAATAAAAGCACATTTCGCACACGCAGTTGTTTTAGCAACAGGCGGATACGGAAACGTTTTTTTCTTATCTACAAACGCAATGGGGAGCAACGGCTCGGCAGCTTGGAAAGCATACAAAAAAGGAGCATTCTTTGCTAATCCTTGTTTTGTTCAAATACACCCAACTTGTATCCCTGTACACGGCGATTTTCAATCTAAATTAACATTAATGTCGGAATCGTTACGTAACGACGGACGTATTTGGACTCCAAAAAAGAAAGAAGATGCAGAAGCAATTCGTGCAGGTAAAAAGAAACCTACCGACCTTTCGGAAGATGAAAAAGACTACTACTTAGAAAGAAGATACCCAGCATTCGGAAATTTAGTACCTCGCGACGTGGCATCGCGTGCAGCAAAAGAACGCTGCGACTCAGGCTATGGAGTAGGAACTGGACAAGCTGTTTACTTAGACTTTAAAACATCAATAGAACGACTTGGAGAAAAAGTAATAGCCGACAGATATGGCAACTTATTTCAAATGTACGAAAAAATTGTTGACGAAAATCCATACAAAACCCCAATGATGATTTACCCAGCCATTCACTACACAATGGGCGGTACTTGGGTTGATTACGAACTACAAACAACAATAAAAGGACTATTCTCAACCGGCGAAGCAAATTTCTCCGACCACGGTGCCAACCGATTAGGTGCATCGGCTCTTATGCAAGGTTTAGCCGATGGGTATTTTGTAATACCTTACACAATACAAAATTTCTTAGCAGACGAAATTCATACTCCACGTATGAACCCTAATGAAGTAAAAGAATTTATTGAAGCTAAAGAAGCTGTTGTAGCTCATGTTAATAAACTAATGAGCGTAAACGGTAATAGGTCTGTAGATTCTATACACAAAGAATTAGGACACATTATGTGGGATTACGTTGGAATGGCAAGAAACAAAGAGGGTTTAAATACTGCAATAGAAAAATTAATAGCACTTCGTAAAGAATTTTGGAAAAACGTTAAAGTTCCCGGAACTTCTGAAGGACTAAATATTGAACTAGAAAAAGCTAATAGAGTTGCCGATTTTATTGAATTAGGAGAACTTATGGCTAGAGATGCTTTACATAGAGAAGAGTCTTGTGGCGGTCATTTCCGTGAAGAACACCAAACAACCGAAGGTGAAGCTATGCGTAACGACCAAGATTTTACTTATGTTGCAGCTTGGGAGTATAAAGGTATTGACAATCTTCCTGAGTTACATAAAGAAGAATTGAAATACGAAGCTATTGAAGTTAAAGTTAGAAACTACAAGTAAAATTTAGAAAAATGGATTTAAAATTAAAGATATGGCGTCAAAAAGATGCTAAAGCAAAAGGTCAATTTGAATTATATAGTTTAAATAATATCACTAAAGACTCTTCATTTCTCGAAATGATGGACGTTTTAAATGAACAATTACTTTCACAAGGAATTGAACCAGTTGCTTTTGATCACGATTGTAGAGAAGGTATTTGTGGTATGTGCTCGTTATTTATAAATGGTCGTGCTCACGGTCCTGATACCGAGATTACAACTTGCCAACTACACATGCGTAAATTTAAAGACGGAGAAACAATTACTGTTGAACCTTGGAGATCTAACGGCTTTCCTATAATAAAAGACTTAATGGTTGACCGTACTGCTTACGATAAAATTTTGCAAGCAGGTGGTTATGTTTCTGTTAATACAGGTGGAGTTCCAGATGCAAATGCAATACCTATTTCAAAAGAAGTGGCAGACGAAGCTATGGATGCAGCAACTTGTATTGGTTGCGGTGCTTGTGTTGCTACTTGTAAAAATTCATCGGCTATGTTATTCGTGTCAAACAAAGTTTCACAATTGGCACTTTTACCTCAAGGAAAAGCCGAAGCAAGCCGAAGAGCAAAAGCAATGGTTTCTAAAATGGACGAGTTAGGTTTTGGAAATTGTACTAATACCGGAGCCTGTGAAGTTGAATGCCCTAAAGGTATTTCTATTTCTCACATAGCTCGCTTAAATAGAGAATTTTTAATGGCTACAGCTAAAGAATAGTAAACAAAATTGCTATAAAATTATAAAAATCAAGGCTAACAATTAATTTGTTAGCCTTGATTTTTTATTTACACCCTTTGATATACATGTGTCAAAGTAAAGCATAATAAATTTATTATTCAAATCTACGGGGGTCTAAATCTAAGTTCAAAAACATTACATTATTGATTATAAGTATTTTAGCTATATGTTAAAAATTGTTAATTTTTTTAAAACTTAGTATATATCTTATTATCAGCTTATTAAAATTTAAATAAATTTATTCCGACTTGAAGCATCTATTCCTAATTTTCAAGTTGGTTTAAATATTATCAAAAACTCTGCTTTAAAATATTTTGGTTTTTAACATTTAAAAAATTACCTTCGTTGGTTCAATTTAGTTACAAGTAGAAAAACATTTACCCGAAATACCTACAACAAAAGAAATTGAACAAACTGATGTTGATTTAGGAGAAATGAACAAACTTTTACTTAAAAAAGTAGAAGAACTAACCCTTTACCTAATACAACAACAAGAACAAATTGATTTGCAAAACACAGAAATACAAAAACTTAAAAAAAAATAATATGAAAAAAATATTTTTAATAATTATTTCAGCAGTGTTACTTTTCGATTCTTGTAGAAAGCCGGAAGTTTTATATTGCAATCCTATTTATAAAACAACAGGGATGAAAAGTTCAGTTTATAAAAATGAAGATACAATTAATTATGATGAAGGTAAAATTTGGTTAAATGAAAACGATACTTGTTCGTATAATATTTTATTTTACGGTATATATTTTGATGCCAAAATAATAAACAATCAGTGCCCTGATGGAAAATGGTCATTTGTAAACACAATAAAAGAAATATCTATAACATTGAATAATAATTACAACTCTGATTATAACGCAAACGATACAATTAATGACATTTTATATTTAAAAAATAATGATATAAGTTTAAATGATTTCATTTTATCTGCACCTACTTGTAGTTTTGGGCGGATTGATATAAAATTAATTGAACCACCAGATAGTTTACGTTTAAATTCATTTAATATTAAGTATATGGAGAGTGATAGTACAATTTATGAGATAACCACAATGCCTATTTATATTCTTCCGTAAACAATATACAAGCTATGAATAAATTATTTATTTTAATAATAATCTTTTTGTCTAAATTATTATTTGCCGAGCAGGTTGATACTTTAATTATAAAAAAAGTGGCAATTAATTCTATGAAAAGTTTATTACCTGAACGTGGAATTTATGAAATAGAGTATTTAAAAACCTACTTTTATAATAACCAACCTACTTTTTACTTGAATTTAAAAAACATTAAACTTAAAAAAATATGAAAACAAAAATTTTAATAACAGCAATTTTAGTGAGTATT
>DYMG01000019.1:0-32773 GCA_020721655.1 Paludibacter propionicigenes
ATACATAACATTTTGCAAGTCGCATTTTTAAAAATAAATGCATAATTAATTTTATTTAACCGATTTGACTTTAAAAATAGTCCAATTTTACCTTTGTATTATTGGACTATTTTTTAAATATGATTGGCATAGAAAACTACTGCAAAAATTATTAATTTAACTTTATTAACAAGCTAACAAAAATCTACAATACAATAAAATATTTTACCTTTGCAAAAAAATAAATCTGTAAATATGGAACATACTTTAATTGAAAAAATAATAGCAAAACACTCTAAACAAACAGAAATAGAACCCGGTAAAATTGCCGATATTATTATTGATGCACGTGCAGCCAGAGATTTTGGGGGACCAAACGTTGTGAAAACAATTGAAGAATTAGGATTGGGCATTGACGATGTTTCAAAAACATTTTTCACTTTCGACACAAACCCAACAGGGTCAGACCAAAAATATGCAATAAATCAGCAATATATACGCATTTTTGCAAGAAAACACGGAATAAAAGTTTACGATATTAACAACGGCATTGGAACTCACACAATGATTTCTGACGGATTAGCATGGCCTGGTTCTACAGCCGTAACAACCGATTCGCACGCAAATATTTTAGGTGCAATTGGTGCTTTTGGTCAAGGAATGGGCGACAAAGATATTGCAGCCGCATTTTCAAATGGTTCGGTTTGGTTTAAAATTCCAGAATCGGTAAAAATAAATTTAAATGGCAAACGTCCAAATAATATATCGGCTAAAGATATTTCTATAAACCTACTTTCAATTTTTGGTGCAAACAAACTTTTAGGCTATTCGGTAGAAATATATGGCGAGGAAGTTGACAAACTAACATTAGATGAGAGAATTACAATATCATCAATGGGGACAGAAATGGGGACAA
This sequence comes from Paludibacter propionicigenes, assembly GCA_020721655.1. Taxonomy (GTDB): domain Bacteria; phylum Bacteroidota; class Bacteroidia; order Bacteroidales; family JAFGXI01; genus DYMG01. Next base: position 896 of record DYMG01000019.1, read on the forward strand.
TAATTATTTTCTTTACACCAAATAAAGAAGTTATTGAATACTGCGAAAAAGCAACAGGTAGAAAAATTGAAAAAATTGAAGCCGACCCAAATGCCGTTTACGCACAAACTTTCGATATAGATTTAAGCAAATTTACGCCAAAAGTTTCCCTACCAGGTGCCCCTCACACAACCAACGATATATCAAACACAAACAAAGTAAAAATAGATTCAGCCTTTATAGGTAGTTGCACAAATGGTAGAATAGAAGATTTACGAGTAGCAGCTAACATTTTAAAAAACAAAACCGTAGCACCCGGAGTTGTATTAAAAATTGTGCCAAGTACCGACAAAATATGGAATCAAGCCTACGAAGAAGGCTTAATTAAAATTTTCAAAGATGCCGGAGCTATGGTTTCAAACGCAGGCTGTGCAGGCTGTGCAGCTGGTCAAGTAGGGCAAAACGGAGTTGGCGAAGTAACAGTTAGCTCAGGAAACAGAAATTTCCCCGGAAAACAAGGAAAAGGCGACGTTTACTTAGCATCGCCATCGGTTGTTGCAGCTTCGGCTGTTGCCGGATATGTTACTACCGAAAACAACATACCCGAAATTCCTGCAAATTTTGACAACAAACTAATTGACGAAAAATTACAGAAAAAAACCACTAAAATCTTAGAAAATAAACCAACCATAGTTGAAGGAAAAGTTTGGTTTGTGCAAGAAGATAATATAGATACTGATATGATTTTCCATAACAGATACCTCGCCATTACCGATATTAATGAAATGGGACAGTATATTTTTGACAATCTAAAAGGCTACGAAAAATTTGCAAAACAAGCCCAAAAAGGCGATATTGTTATTACACAGAAAAATTTTGGCAGTGGTAGTTCTCGCCAACAAGCTGTTGATGGGTTTGAATCGCTCGGAATTTCTGCAATTATTGCCGAATCGTTTGGTGCAATTTACGAAAGAAACGCAATAAACGCAGCTTTCCCAATTATGACTTACAATAATTTAGACGGACTAAATCTTGAAACCGGAGACTTCCTAAGAGTAAATTTTGAAACCGGATTAATTGAAAATATTACAAAACACACAAAAATTAATGCTAATCCTTTTTCCGAAGTACAATTAGAGATTTATAATAATAACGGTTTGTTTTAAAAAACAATGAACCAATACTCACAAAATAAGCACTATTAATCAATTATAACATTAAACAAACATAATATTAATTGATTGATAGTGCTTTAATTATAATAAAAAATCTTAAACACACAAACTTATTATGTAGTTTAGCTATATTTGCATAAATTTTTATAAAACACACATGTTTTTAACACACACACAAGGAATAGCTATAAAATATAAAGGTACTAGTATTTCATACTCTGAACTTATTTCAAAAATACATCAATTTTCAACATTATTTACAATAAATAATAACGATAGAGTTGTAATTTTTGCAGAAAATCGTCCATCGTGGCTATACGCTTTCCACTCTATATGGCAAAACTCCGGAATTGCATTACCTATAGATTACCTATCATCGGCAAAAGAAATTGCCTATATTTTAGCCGATAGTACACCAAAATACATTTTTTACACAACCGAACGAAAAGAAGTTTTAGACGAAGCTCTTAAAATTATAAATTTTACGCCAGAACTTATTTGTTTAAACGACTTTGAAAATTTACCAACAACAACCAACACAAATCCACTAATTACAATTGACGAAAACGAAACTGCTGTAATAATATATACATCAGGAACAACAGGCTCGCCGAAAGGTGTAATGTTATCATTTAAAAATATTGAAACAAACATATATGGAGTAACAAAAGGAGTTGAAATTTTTTCACAAAACAGAAACACAATGATTTTGCTCCCACTACATCATATTTTTCCATTAATTGGCTCGTTTGTAGCACCATTGTCGGTTGGAGCAACCTTAGCAATATCTCCATCAATGGCTTCGGAAGATATTATTTCTACATTAAACGACAATAAAATTAGCATAGTTATTGGAGTTCCACGCCTTTATTCGGCTATTAGAAAAGGAATTAAAGACAAAATTAACAAAAGTGTAATAGCCAAAATTTTATTTTCGGTAGCTGCAGCCACGCATTCATACTCTTTTTCACGAACAATTTTTAAAACTGTTCATAAAAAATTTGGTGGCAACATACAGTATATGATTTCCGGAGGAGCTGCCTTAGACCCTATTGTAGCTCGCGATTTCCAAATATTAGGTTTCGAAATATTAGAAGGCTTTGGAATGACGGAAGCCGCTCCAATGATAACATTTACTCGCCCAGGTGCGGTTAAAATAGGTTCTGCCGGACAAGCACTACACGGCACAGAAATTGAAATTCGCGACCAAGAAATTGTTGCTCGTGGCAAAAATATAATGAAAGGCTACTACAACAAACCCGAAGAAACAAACGAAGTTATTAAAGAAGGTTGGTTATACACAGGCGATATTGGACATATCGACAAAAATGGTTTTTTATTTATAACCGGACGAAAAAAAGAAATTATAGTACTTTCTAATGGGAAAAATATAAACCCCGTAGAAATAGAATTTCAATTAGAATCGCTTCTGCCTTTTTCACAAGAATTAGCAGTTTTTGAAAAAGATGATATTTTACAAATGGTTATTTTCCCCGACAGAAAAAAAGTAGCCGAACTAAACATAAAAAACATAGAAGAAGAAATTAAAACTAAAGGTATTGATGTTTATAACAGTACAGTTTCATCGTACAAACGAATTTTAAAATTCCATGTAGCTTTTGAAGAATTACCTAAAACTCGTTTAGGAAAAGTTCAACGCTTTAAATTAGCTCAAAGTATAAACAATACCAACATCAAAAAACCAAAAATTGCCGATTTTAATTCAAAAGAATACACACTAATAAAAGGTCATATTGAAGACGATAAAAACATTGTTGTTTATCCCGACGACCATTTAGAAATTGATTTAGGTTTAGATTCGTTAGACAAAGTAAGTCTTCAAGTTTTTATTGAAAATACTTTTGGCGTTAAAATAAATGCCGACAAATTAGCAGATTACGAAACAGTTAGAAAATTAAGCGAATTTGTTAATAAAATGAAAACTAAAATAAGTATAGACAAAGTAAATTGGAGCTCTATTGTAAAGGAAAAAGCAAATATTAAACTTCCAAAATCTGATGTAACTTCTTGGTTTTTAGTAAAATTTTCAAAAATATTTTTCAAAGTTTATTTCAGATTTCACGCAAAAGGAAAAGAAAAAATACCGGTACAAGCTTGCATTATTGCTCCAAATCATCAAAGTTTTTTCGATGGTATGTTTGTTGCTAGTTTTTTAAAAAGCAAAACACTTAGAAATTCATTTTTTTACACAAAAAGCAAACACGTAAAATACAATTGGTTACGAAAATTTGCCGATAGAAATAACATAATTATTGTTGATACCGAGCAAGATTTAAAATACTCTATACAATCGTTGGCTGAAGCCCTAAAAATAGGCAAAAACGTTGTTATTTTCCCCGAAGGAACTCGCTCAACAAATGGAGAACTTGGCGAATTTAAGAAAACCTTTTCTATTCTTAGCAAAGAACTAAACGTACCTGTTGTTCCCGTTGTAATAAATGGTGCTTACAAAGTGTTGCCAAAAGGTAGCCGGTTTCCTAAACCTTTTAAGAAAATTTGTGTGGAATTTTTAGACCCTATTTTCCCTTTAGGGCATTCGTATTTTACATTAGCCGAACAAACTAAAGATGCAATACAAAGCAAATTAATTACAAATTAGATTTTGGAGATTTCTAAAAATTAGATTTTTCGAGGCGGGCAAAATTTTGAACCCGCAACATACTAAAGTATGTGAGGATTTCACAAATTGCAGTCTAATGCTGAAAAAGCAATTTTTAAAACTCCCCTTTTATTAGTTCTACAAATTCGTCTATTTCTTGAGTAGTATTGTCGAACGACATCATAAAACGAACCTCTCCTATTTCTTCTTTCCAAAAGTAGAATGGAAATTTTTGCTGTAATTTTAACGCTAATTCTCTTGGCATAACTGCAAATACTCCATTAGTTTCTACCTTTTGGGTTATTCGTATTTCTTTAAAATCTTTAATTTTATTGTATAAATACTGAGCCATTTTGTTAGATTGTTGGGCGTTTTGTTTCCATAAATCATTAATTAATAGTGCTGTAAATTGTGCCGATATAAATCTCATTTTCGATGACAATTGCATTGATTGTTTTCTGAAGAATTTAAAATTTGCCGATAAATTTGTATTGAAAAAAATAATTGCCTCGCCAAACATTAATCCATTTTTAGCACCACCAAAAGAAAGAATATCTACACCTACATCTTTTGTAAATTGTTTAAAATTTAAGTTTAATGCAACCGCAGCATTAGAAATTCTTGCACCATCTACGTGAAGTAGCAAATTATTTTTTTTTGCATATTGCGAAATTTCTTTTATTTCATCAACCGTATATAAAGTTCCCAATTCGGTTGGTTGCGATATTGAAATAATTTTTGGCTGTGCAAAATGCTCATCACCAATTCTATACATATATTTCTTAATGCCATCAACAGTAATTTTACCATCGTTGGTTTGAATTGTTAACAGTTTACAACCTGTTAAATTTTCTGGAGCTCCAGTTTCATCAACATTTATATGTGCAAACTCCGAACAAATTATGGCATTATAACTTTGTGTTACAGTTTTTAAACTTAAAACATTTGCGCCGGTTCCGGTAAACACAAAATAAACATCAATATCATCGCCGAAAATTTGCTTAAATTTACCCACGGCTTCCTCTGTATATTGGTCGTTGCCATAGGCTTTTTCGTGATTTTTGTTAGCATTTATAACGGCTTCAATAATTTTGCTATGTGCACCAGAATAATTATCGCTTGCAAAACCTTTCATGGAACTATAATTTTTAATGATTTAGGAATTATTTTTATTTCAATTTTGTTGGTAAAAATAGCAGGTTCTCCGTCAATATGGGCTAATATTTCTCCATTTTTTTCAATAATTATGTTTTTTATTGCTGATGTTTCAATAAATTTTGAAGTTTCGATACTTCTTCTGAATAGTTTATATGCCAATTTTGGGGCATTTTTAATAGCAAACTTTTTTAATTGCACTAACTCTAAAAAGCCATCTGTTAACGATGCTTTTGGGGCAATATATGCATTGTTCCCAAATTGAGACCCATTTGCAATGCTAAGTAAAAACATCGAAATTTCTGCCGAATTATTGTTAATATTTATTTTAATTTTTTGAGGTTTGTAGTTTTTAAACTCTTTAGATACCAATTTAATATAAGATAAAAACCCTCGTTTACCATAATTAGCAAATTTATGTGCTATTAATGCGTCGAAACCAATACCAGCAACGTTAACAAAATATTTTTCGTTAATACTTGCAGTATCTATAATTGTTGTGTTAAATTTATTTATATTTTTTATAGCAGCTTCTATTTTTAAAGGTATTTTTAAATGCCTTGCTAAACCATTACCCGAACCTGTTGGTATAATGCCAAAAACAGTATTAGTATTTATAAGTGCCTGAGCAACTTCGTTTACCGAACCATCGCCACCAACTGCTATTATTGCATCAAAATTAAATAAATTTTCTTTTGCAATTTCTATTGCGTGCTTTGCTTTTTTAGTATATATTATTTCATATTGCGAGTTTTTTGAGCTGTATTTTTCAAGCATTTTTTCAACTATTTTTTGCTTTCCAACTCCCGAAATCGGATTAATTATATATAGAATTTTTCTCAAAATTATTTTATTTCGCTTACAGTTAATTTATTATTGATAACTGAGTTATTGTATGTTTGTATAATTGCTTTCAATTTTTTTTGCATTTGTTTTTCTACTATTTGTTCTTTATTCAACAAGTTGTTTTTTAGCATTTTATCATTTTTAATATTGTACAAACCTACACTTTCTTTACCATCAAACCAATAAGTATAATCGCCTTCAATATATCGATAAATACCTGACAAATAATTTATTGCATAACCATCATCGTTTTTCAAAACAGAATTGCCTATTGCGTAAAATTTTTCGTTGTAGTGTAAATAATCTAAAATAGTTGGCAATATATCTATTTGTTGAATTGTTTTTTTTGTTTCGCCAACTAAAGTACCATCTGGAGTATAAAATATTATTGGAATACAAAATGTTCCTAAATTATTATTGTAAAATTTCGATTTTGTTTGCGATGTGTGGTCGGCAACAAGAACAAAAATTGTGTTGTTATACCAACTTTTAGTTTTTGCATATTTAAAAAACTGTTTAAGCGAATAATCTGAATATTCTACAGCTTTGTGTATTGGCATATCGCCACCTTTAAATTTATTTTTATATTTTTCGGGAATATTATAAGGGTGATGTGATGATAAAGTAAAAATTGATGTTAAAAATGGTTGTTTAAAATCGCTCATTTTATCGGCATAAAACTTTAAAAATGGTTCATCGTAAATACCCCAATTCCCGTCGTAGTCTTTATTGTTGGCATATTCTGTTTTCCCATAATATTTATCGAAACCTGCTAAATAAGCAAAATTATCGAAACCCATTGTTCCATTAATGCCACCATGAAAAAATGCACTGTAATAACCTTTTGTTTTTAATATATTTGGAAGACTATTTATTTTATTGCTTGAATATAGCGATGTAATAAATGGGTTTTCGCTAAGCGATGGAATACCCGCAATAATTGATGGAAGTGCCTGCATTGAAGTTTTTCCGTTTGCAAAACTTTCGTTTGAGTAAAGACTAATACCTATTAAACTATCTAAAAAGGGTGTAAATGGTTGCTTATTAAAAAAACCTGTATAATCTTTACCAAAACTTTCTAAAATTATTATAACTACATTTTTCGGATTAAATTTTTCACTGTTTTCATATTTCTTTATTGGATTAAATATTTTTATTAATTCTTCTTTTGAAAAATAATTTATTTCCGTCAAATTGGTCTGTCCAACAGTTCTAACAATAGAAAATGGAGAGTTTATAACAAGAGGTATGTTAACAACCTTTGTATATTTTGCTGCACTATTTATTGATATTGGTCTTAATCCAAAGCCCCTTATTAAAAATACCGACAATGCAATTATTCCAAAAAACAGCAAAAACCGCAAAAAAAGAACCTTAAATTTCAATTTATCATTAAAAAGTATTTTGTTTTTGGGGTAGTATTTATAAAGTAAAAAAACCAACAAAATCCATAAAGCAATAATATACCAAAAATCTAATATAAATTGCGGAAGTAACATTCCTAAATCTTCCCCAACAAACATTAAACTAAATACATCGAAAGTTGTTCTTTTGTTTGTGAATTTAAAATATTCTATATCGGCAAAATTTGGTAATAGTATTATTGCACTTATTACTAAAAAAAATATCTTTAAAAAAAATTGATATTTTGCATTTCCTATAAAATTAAACGGCAATAAACTTAAAACAACAAATAACAAATTGAAAAGTAATATACTGCTTATATCGTATATATTACTATAAAAGAACACTTTAACATAATCAATAAAAGTATTATCAGCAAAATATGATAAATTAAATACCAAAAACAACAATCTACTTATTTGAAACGCTATAAGTAAAAACCCCAAACGCTTCAACAACAGTAAAATATTTTGTAAATACACTTTCACTTTGCAAATTTATAATTTTAAACACGAATTAAGCAATAGAAAATTTATAAAATCGAACTATTGCTTTTATGAGGGTAACCATCCCGATTAATCAGCCTGCCCCGAACATCGGGGGGACAAGCTGACTTAGATTTTATTTGAAGATTTTTTTTAAAATTCTGAATTACAGAATCTTAATCGAATCAGCATTTCCTAATTCTGATTTTGGTTTAAATTTTATATTTGCAATTTGTTTTTAAAATTTGGGTAAATCTTTATAATTACATATCTTTGCATTTCAAAAAAATTAACAATTTAAAAACGTATAAATGTCATCAAATAAAGGAGAAATTATACAGATTATAGGTCCTGTTATAGACGTATCTTTCGAAAAATATGGAGCAGAACTACCTGCTATTCACGAAGCATTGGAAATTAACAGACAAGGTAATACAAAACTAATAATAGAAGTTCAGCAGCACATTGGAGAAAAAACAATTAGAGCCATTTCTATGGATTCTACAGACGGACTTTCTCGCGGAATGGAAGTTATTTGCACAGGTTCAGCAATAAAAATGCCTATTGGAGAACAAGTTAAAGGACGTTTACTAAACGTAACCGGCGATACCATAGACGGAATACAAACACTTTCTAAAGAAAATGGTTATACCATACACCGACAAGCTCCAAAATTTGATGAATTATCGACAAAAAATGAAGTTTTTTTTACAGGAATAAAAGTAATTGACCTTATAGAACCATACTCAAAAGGAGGAAAAATTGGTTTATTTGGCGGTGCAGGAGTAGGAAAAACCGTATTAATACAAGAATTAATAAACAACATAGCCAAAGGACACGACGGTCTATCGGTTTTTGCTGGAGTTGGCGAAAGAACACGCGAAGGAAACGATTTACTTAGAGAAATGCTTGAAAGTGGTGTAATGACCTACGGAAAAGAATTTCATAAAAGTATGGAAGAAGGCGGCTGGGACTTATCGAAAGTTGATTTAGAAGCTATGAAAACATCTCAAGTTTCATTGGTTTTTGGACAAATGAACGAGCCTCCTGGAGCACGTGCTACAGTTGCCCTTTCGGGATTAACAATTGCAGAAAGTTTCCGCGATGGTGATGGTAAAGGTCAAGGAAAAGATATTTTATTCTTTATCGATAATATTTTCCGTTTTACACAAGCAGGTTCCGAAGTATCGGCATTATTGGGACGTATGCCTTCTGCGGTGGGTTACCAACCAACACTTGCTACCGAAATGGGATTAATGCAAGAACGTATAACATCAACAAAAAGTGGCTCAATAACCTCAGTACAAGCGGTTTATGTACCTGCCGATGACTTAACAGACCCAGCACCGGCAACTACCTTTGCTCACTTAGATGCAACAACTGTGCTAAGCAGAAAAATTGCAGAGTTAGGAATTTACCCTGCCGTTGACCCTTTAGATTCTACATCGAGAATATTAACCGTAGAAGTTGTTGGAGAAGAACACTACAAAACAGCTCAACGAGTAAAAGAAATTCTTCAAAAACTAAAAGAATTACAAGATATTATTGCAATTCTTGGTATGGACGAACTTTCTGAAGAAGATAAATTAGTTGTTCACCGTGCAAGACGTGTTCAACGATTCTTATCGCAACCTTTTCACGTAGCCGAACAATTTACAGGGCTTAAAGGTACTTTAGTTTCAATTGAAGATACTATTAAGGGGTTTAACATGATACTTGATGGAAAAGTTGATAAATACCCAGAGGCTGCATTTAACCTTGTAGGAACAATTGAAGAAGCCATTGAAAAAGGCGAGAAAATCCTTGCTCAATCGAATAAAAGCTAAACAATGTATTTAGATATAATAACACCGGATAAGAAAATATTTACAGGCGATATTAAACTAATAAAAGTGCCTGGTTTTAATGGAAGTTTTGAGGTTATGGAAAATCACGCCCCAATAGTTTCTACTCTTACAAAGGGCGAAATTAAAGTAATTTCAGACCAAGGAAATGAAACTTTTTACACTATTACCGGTGGAATAATTGAAGTTTTAAAAAATAAAGTTTCTGTATTAATAGAAGTTGTTATATAATAGAAGAGGTCAGTCTAACAAAGTTATAAAGTTGAAAGTTTATAAAGTTAAATTATTGATAATAAGAGTTTTACTTCAAATTTCCAACAATATATAAAGTCTTGATAATTAAATACATAGCCTATTTAATGAAAATTAAACTGACTTTTTATACCGAACTCATAGAATATTAAAACAAAAAAACCGCTTAATTATTTAAGCGGTTTTTTTGTTTTATTAATGATGATGATGGTGCTCACCTCCATGACTTTCGGGACCATCGCCTTCGTGATTACAAGAATTTCCTGTTAAAACCAAACTTCCAGAAATAAATTCTTCAGCAATTATTTTTGGTAGTTTTACATCAGCTCCAACATAAACATTAATATTAAAACTATTAAATATTTCAATTGCCTTTCCACCAATTCCGCCTACAACAATATCTGTAATATTTTGTTGCGCTAAAAAATTTGGGAATGAACCTGTTGTATGTTCAGGGGTTGGTAATATTTCTTCACTTATTATTTTATTATTTTCGATATTAAAAACCGAAAAATATTCGCTTCCACCAAAATGAGGGCTTAAAAGTCCGTTTGCTGTTGGTACTCCCACTTTTTTCATAGTTAAAACATTTTAATTTAGCACAAAGTTACACAACTTTAGTATTAAACAAACAAGAATATTCAACTATTTATGCTTTCGTGTTTTTAAATCTGTTAAAATATTTAACTTTTCCTCTTTTGAGAACTTCCACCAATTTTTTTTCTCTTCAACAGTACGCATACAAACAATACAATAGGTATTATCTACATCGGTTGCACACATATTTTTACATGGCGAAAGCACTTCATCTATATTTGTTATTTTATTTGTCATTTAGCAAATCTGGTCTTAGTTTTTTTGTTTTTTCTAAAGATTGTTCCATTTCCCATTTTTCAATTTCTTTGTGATTTCCAGACAAAAGTACATCGGGGACTTTCCAACCATTATATTCTGCTGGTCTGGTATAAATAGGAGGAGCCAACAAATTATCTTGAAAACTATCAGACAAAGCCGATTCTATATCGGAAATAACTCCCGGAATTAAACGAACAACACTATCGGTTATTACAGCAGCTGCAAGCTCCCCACCAGTAAGCACATAATCGCCTATTGAAATTTCCATTGTAATGTAATGGTCTCTTATTCGTTGGTCTATTCCTTTATAATGACCGCACAGAATTATTAAATTTTCTGAAAGAGAAAGCATATTTGCCTTAGCCTGATTAAGTGTTTTGCCGTCTGGAGTTGTGTATATAATATGGTTGTATGTGCGTTCAGTTTTTAGTTTTTCAATTAAATCGGCAATTGGTTGAATTTGCAAAACCATTCCTGCGGTTCCTCCAAAAGGCGAATCATCGACCTTTAAATGTTTATTTTTTGTATAATCTCTTATGTTATGAACAAAAATTTCTACAATTTGTTTATCAATAGCTCTTTTTACAATCGAGTTTTGTATTACACCATTAAAAAGGTCGGGAAATATTGTTAAAATATCTATTCTCATCAATAAAATTTATGCAAATATAAAAAAATCATTCATCTTTAACTGCTTAATTTTTATTGACAAACCAGTTGTTGTAAAAAAATTACTATTTTTATACTTAAATTAATTATTATCAAATTTTATAAAATTGGACACTAAAATTGTTGATTTTTTACGAAAAAATGTAATTTCCGATGTTGGTTTTTTATTAGAAAACAAGCGTTATTACTCAGCTTTAATTATTTTATCTCAATCAATAGAAACACTTGGTGCTTTTTTAGATAACAAACCATTTAGAGCAAGTTTGCAATCAAAAAAACGTTTTAGTTTATCGCTAAAAATGCTTTTTCCGTCTAATTACAAAAAAGCAAATAACAATTTTTTCCTTTACGATAAGTTGCGAAACCATATTGCACACATGTTAATACCCAGTTCGTATATTAATATTACAGAATATTCTAAAACATCGGAAAAAAACCTATCGACTAACGCCAATGGCTCAATAAACATATCTGTTATAGAGTTTTACAACGACGTTGTTGTTGCTATAAATAAATTAGAAACTTTAATTTATAAAGGAGAAATTAAAGAAAAGTTTATTCAAAGCAATTTTTGAATAAAAACTTAAAAAAACTTAATCTCTAAATAAATCTTAAGTTTTTTACCATTAAATTGTATCTTTGCAACCTTTATGGAAAAAAACAAAATTAATATAATTGTATTTGCTATTATAGTTATAGCTTCATTTGTATCTATTTCTTTTACAGATATTCCTGAAAAATTAAAAAACATAGGTAGCAAGAAACTTTACAAAAGTGTAATTAGTAATTACTTAAATTACAACTCATTATCAATAAAATCGGGAATAAAAGTAGAAATAAACAATAAAAAATACAGTTTAAAAGGCAATTTTAGAATAACTAAAGATAGTATTATTTGGGTTAACCTAAACCACGCTTCAGGAATAGCTGTTCTTAGAGCTGTTATTACTCCAGACAGCATTAAATATGTTGATAAAATTAACAAAAAATACCATGCCGATTTGTATAACAATATTATGAAAGAGCTAAAAGTAAATTTAGATTACAAATCGCTACAAGCAATGCTAACAAACGAATTATTCTCTGTTTCAGACGACCGAAAAGAGATTAGGACTTTTAGCGATTACGACAGCTCTATTGATAGTAATATGTATCTTTTTCAAAATTTTAAAGATAGAAAAGTTCGAAAATTTTACCGAACAAATAAATTCGACCTGTTTGTTCTTGAAAAAATATACATTCAGCCTTGTTCTTTTAAAATTAAATGCTTCAATATTGAAGACTTAGTAAGCGGAAAGAAGCTAAATATTTCTTATGATGATTTTGAAAAAATTGATAGTACAATGTTCCCAAATATAATTACTTTAGATGTTATTGACGATACTCTAAAAACATCTTTAACAATGAAACATTCAAAAATTAAGCTAAATCCTATTAATGATTATACCTTTAAAATTCCTAAATTCAACAGTGCCGAAGAAGAAAATATTGAAGAGTAATGTCATAAAAAAAGCCCTATAACAGGGCTTTAAATAACTTAATAAACTTATTTTTACTCTTCAATAAATTTTATTACCTCAACCGGACACGATTCTGCGGCTTCTTTAATATCACTTTCAAAACCTGCAAATTTAGCATCTAATTTCACTTCCGATATGTCTCGTATTTCAAAAACACTTGGGCATGTTTCTTCACATAAACCACAAGATGTACAACCATCTTCAACCCAAACTTTTGTTATTGCCATAATTATATATTTTTATTTATTAATTTAGTACGACAAAGTTAAGGCTTATTTAGAATTAATCCAAATTAATACTGAGGTTTATTTGTTAAAAAACTATAATTTTTTAATTAGGCTAACGGTTTGTAGGCATTAAAAGTTGCCTTTTTCGGACTATCACCTGTTAAAATACTCAAAAACTGAAACGGGCTACAACCCTTGAATAATATACCACACATGCAATTTTAGTATCACATATTAGCGACTGTCAATTTATTTTTATCATTTTTTTGTAGTTTATTTGTTTTTCTCAAATTTTACTACCACCTTTGTATTATACAAGTTGTTTAATACAAAAAGGTTAAATCGTGAATAAAAACAATCTTTTATCTGAATTATTATCAGCGTGGGAGGAAACTTATAAAAAAGGTCAATTAACCCTTTGGATTTTTCTATCATTAAAAGATGGTAAAAAATATGTTGATGAGATTAAGTCCTTTGTTGAAGTACAATCCAACCACACCATGACTTGCGAAAGTCAAAGTCTCTACCGTAATCTCAGGAAGTATCAACATGTTGGCGTTGTTGACTTTGAAACTGGTGAAGGAAATAAAGGACCAGAACGTAAATACTATTTCCTAACCGAATTGGGTATAGAATTGCTCAATAATTTTATTGAAAGAAATATCAATCTTTTTTTTAGTGAACAAATTAAAAACTTAATCATATCGGAGGATTAAAAATGAAAACAATAACAAAAAATTTAATAGCATTTTCAATTGGTCTTGTTGTCTTTACAGTAGCTTTTAGGTTCTCATTAAGCTTTATGCTTCAAAATCGTCTATTCAGCAATGCATGGATTGTAGCTATAACCTATGGTGTTTTAATTTTTATCATTGGCTGGATATTTGGCAAAAAAGACAAAATAAACTTACCTCTTTATGATATTGGATTTCGCTTCCATTTGGCAACATATATAATTTGCAATCTCATTGCAGAAATTTGGTATCTAATGGATTTGCAGTCAGAATATGAGAATATTCGAGCTGTGCATTTAACAGCCATTTTCTGGGGAATTGTTCTGCTAATTCATTTCATAATATACTTGTTTACCAGAAAAAACGCAATAAAAGGACTTAAAAAGTCTGAAATATTTGAATAAACACATTCTAATCATGAAAAAATTATCAATCTGTTTAGGATTACCACTCGTTATTCTATCAGTTAATTGGTAAAGAGATAAACTTTTATTATACCCATTACACACCTAAACTAACCGAGTACAAATGTTTTAGTTGGCTTTTAAGATGTTCATTTTTTTTAAATTCGCTAATTTTAATAAGGTCTAAAATCATAGCTCTAATAGCATCAATATTTGAAATTGGGGTATAAAATTTCTCATTTTTCTCAACTTCAAGTTGTTCTAAATACAGGTCTATTTCTTTGCTATCGAACACGCTACCTCGGTTAAATGGGTTTATATAAAACAAAACATCGTTTTTATTTTCAGGATAAGCAATTCTAGCACTTTCGGCATCAACATAAGCCAAAATAAAATTATTTATCAGATTTACGCCTTTTATAGGTATTTGTAAGCGTTGTGCTATTGCCAAAAATATTATTGATAACATAATTGGGCTTCCTTTTTTATTTTCTAATACAGTGTTTAAGTAAGTCGATTTTAAATCGGTTCCGTAACTTTTTTGCCCTTTAAATTTTTGTGTCGAAAATAAAATATGATTTATAATTCTAACTTTTTCTAAAGCTGTAAGATTATCGTGCAACTCTAACCATACACTGTTTTTAATATTTTCTATATTTTCTTCAATTTTTGCCTTTTCGATAGTCGGATAACGGTGTTTTGTTATTATGTAAGCTCCTTGAATAATGTTTTCGCCACCTGTTTTAATCCAATTTTTAAATTCAGATTTAATTTCATCAAACTGGATTTCGCTTATTATATTTTCTATTCGTTGTTGAACTAAGTCGTTATTGCTTAGTTCCCACTCTTTTTCTAAAAATGTAATTATTGATAAACCTTCGTTAATAAGGTTTTGAATAATACTTTCAGATACGTTTTCGTCGGTATCGTCGAGTAAAACAATATGTGCTTTTAGTTCTTTACTGTTCATTAACCAAAAATTACCAATAATTATTTATACAAAAATATCGATAAAAACACCTGTTTAAAACAGCAATAGCTTTTTGTTTTAAACAAAAAGCTATTGATAACTTTTATACCAATTCGAACAATTAACCCACCTTATTTCCTTTTCCTATTCTAGTTCTTCTTTTGTTTTTATTTATTGTTAAACCAGGAACTAAATATCTTAGCATTATTTCGTGATTTCCGTATTCGTTTACAAAAGTTTTGGTTGAGTATGAATATCCAAAAGAATATAAAACTGTAAAATTATTTAATACTTCTGCACCAAGATTTATGCCTATATCGCCACCTGTTTTAATCAAAAGTCCAACAATATATTTATATTCGAGTTTAAAGTTTAAGTTTAAATCTAATTCAATAGGGCTACCTTTTGTGAAACGCAAAACACCTTCTGGCTCAAACATTTTTCTTTCGTCGAAATTTAATCTATATGTTGCTCCTCCTATTAAATAATAGTGATTTTGTATTTGATTTACACCTTTTTTTCTTGCTATTATGTTTGTTGCCGAAAAACCTACATATTTTTTTACACTATAGTAAAATATACCAAAGCCCACATTTGGTGTTAGTACAGTTTTTTTATCTACTATATAAGAGGCATCGTTAGGGTTTGTCAGCTTTATGCTAGCTAAATTATTAGATAATATGTTTATACCAGGTTTTAATCCAAAAACTATTTTATGCCTCGATTTTAATTTAATTTGATATGAAAAATTTCCGTGTATTTTATAATTATTTATATACCCTATTTTATCACTAATTAACGATACCCCATAAGCTATAGATTTAAACATAGTTTTTGAGTTATAGCTTACTAAATCTGTGGTTGGTGCTCCATCAAACCCAATCCATTGCGAGCGATGCTGAAATATATAAGATTGCCTATCGTGTAATGGTTTATAAGCAGGATTTAATAATGACAGATTTTCTAATTTGTACGACATTAAATAATCTTGTTGACTATAAATAGCCTTAGTTAGAAACAATAATATTAGTATAATTGTAAAATTAATCTTCATAATCTATTATCTTTTTAAATAAACAGAACCTTTAATAATCTGATTGTCAGAATCATTAAGTTCTAAAATGTAGAAATATGTTCCTTCTGGTAAATCTTCGCCTATTGAGATTCCGAAAAAGTTTGTTCCTCGCCAATTATTAACATAAGGTTTTGCAGAAAAAACTTTGTGTCCCCATCGGTTAAATATTTTAATTTCGTTTGTTTCAAACATTTCAATATTTTTAATTTCAAAATTATCGTTAATGCCGTCTTTATTAGGTGAAAAACCTTCAGGAATATCTATAACAATCTTTTTTTCTATTACAGTAACTGTTACGCTATCTTTAACAATGCAACCATTTGCATATACTGATACCGAGTAAGTTGTTGTTTGTGTAGGACTTGCTGTTGGATTTATACAGTTTGTGCAAGAAATTGTAGTATCTGTTGTTGTCCAATTACAAGGACCTAAATCGTATATATTTAGTTGAATTGAATTACCTTCTTCTATTGTTTGTGGTGTTGATGTTAAATTTATGTTTGGCAGTTCGGTTACATTTAAATTTAAGGTTACAACACTGTCGCAACCATTTATTAATGAAGTTGTTGTGTATTCATACTGACCTTGCGTATTAAGTGCTTCACCATTAAAATAATAGGTTTCTCCTTCGCAAATTGTTTTGTTTACTGTACTATAACTTTTAGCTTTAACAACTAAATATGTTCTTTTTTGAATATTACAACCGTTTGCCGAAACATAATTATCTATATACATTCCACTTTCTGTTTGCCACTGTCCGTCTAAAAAAACGCTTTCTCCTTCACAAATTGAAATATGGTCGAAAATTGAGCTTGTTTCCACATATAAATATGTGTAAACTATTGTATCGCATTGATTTGCGACAACTATAGTATCGGTATAATCGCCAAATTGAGTTTGCCAAGCGTTTTGTAAAAAAGCACTATCTCCTTCGCATATTACAATTGTATCGTTTTTTGTAATATTATACTGTGTAATAGTTAGTTTATAAATACTGTCGCAACCAGAAACGGAAACAAGAGAATCGTAATAAGTTCCTGCGTTAGAATAATCATTTCCTCGCCAAGTATAAGTTCCGCCCATACAAATTTCGGTTGATGTTTCTTCTAAAAATGGCTCTCGCACCCATAAATATGCGGTGTTTGAATAATCGTCAACTCCTCCAATTGTATATTTGCATCTAATTTTTAAGCCATCGTAACTCATATCAATAAAAGAAATCCCTAAATTTTGCGTATTTACGCCCGAAAAATTAATATCATTTACTAAATCAACAAAACCGCTACCATTGTCGGCTTGCCACTGATAAACTGTTGAAATATCGTTTACTTCGTAATGAAATTCGGTGTATGCATTGCCATCTATGCAATAATATTGGTCTGTTAAGACATATTTTGGGTGCTTATTGTTGCTGTGTTCTATTGTTTTAGATAACACATTATTATTAACTAAAATTATACTTAATGCGGCAAATAGAAGGATAAATTTAATTCTCATACAAAAAATTTTAGTAAAATATTTTTCACTAATTAATATTGTTCCAAAGATAATGTATTTTTTTGATATGAATTAATCTACATAATTACGATTTTATTAACATTTATTTACCTTAAAATTAATTTTATGATATTAAAAGGTTGCAGCCTCTTATATCGCTATTATCGAACCGACCGAGAATTTTAAAACTTTGGTTTGTAATTTTTTTGCCAAGGTCTTTGGTTTCAATAAATGAGCACGAATATATGTTTGCTAAATCTATTATGTTTATGCCTCCTGTTTTGCTATTTTCAAGATAGCTGAAAGGGTCGTAAATGTCGCGAATTAGTATTTTTTGCCATTTTGGCGATTTATAAACGCCGTTCCCCAATGAGTATGATTGCGATAAAAGTTCGGTCATTCCGTATTCCGAGTGAATTTGTTTAGTACCTAATTTCGTTGTCAAAATTTTATACATTTCCTCTTTTGAAATTTCTTTTCTATGACCTTTCATTCCGCCTGTTTCAATAATTATGGCATTTTTCAATTTCAAATTAAACTTTTCGGCTAAATCTAAAAGTGCGTAACTAACTCCAAAAACAATGTATTTTTCATTTTTGCTTTCTAAATTTTCGATAGTATTTTTTAAGTCGTTTAAATTATTTAAATAAAACCCGCTTTGCTTATTCTTACTGGCTTTTATTAAATAATCGACCATATAAATTAGGCTAGACCCATTTCTTTCTAAGTAAGATGGAAGCAATCCTAAAACACAATATTTTGATGGATTTCCATAAAAATATTTGAATGTTTTTATAAAACTTTTTTCGTATAATTTTGTATTGTAAACATAGTGTTTACTTGGCGTAAAACCTGTTGTACCACTGCTTGTAAATACAATTTGTTCTCTTTTATTTGTAGAAACTACTTTGTAGTTTTTGAAAAGCTCTATTGGTAAAAATGGTATTTTTTCAATTGCATTAATTTTTTTGCAATCAATTTTTAGCAGTTTTATATAGTTGCTGTATATTTCATTATTTACAGCTTGAAAATTAAATATTTCCAAAGCCAAACTTTCAAATTGTTTGTTAGTTTTTATACTAAATATTTTATCTGTTTCAACCAATATTACTATTCTATCATTTTTAAAAATTCATTTTCCGAAATTATTTTTATTCCAAGTTTTTCGGCTTTCTCTAATTTACTTGGACCAATATTACTACCTGCAAGTAAAAAATCGGTATTTTTTGAAACCGAGCTTACATTTTTGCCTCCGTTTTTTTCTATAAGTATTTTTAGTTCGTCTCGCGAGTTTATTTCAAAAGTGCCGGAAATTACTATTTGTAAATTATTTAATTTTGTTGAAAACAAATTATTGACCTCATCATCGTACATTTTAACTCCTGCACTTACTAAACGTTCAATTATTTGTTTGTTAAGCGGATTGTTAAAATAATTTACAATACTTTTTGCAATTACTTGACCTATTTCGTTAATATTTGCAAGTTCATCTTCGCTTGCCAACATTAGTTTTTCTATAGAATTAAATTGTTTTGCAATTATTTTTGCTACAGTTTCTCCAACGTTTCTTATTCCTAAAGCATAAATAATTCGTGGGTATGGCGTAAGTTTTGAATTTTCTATACTTTCGAGCAAGTTTTCGACTGATTTTTGTGCAAAACGTTCAAGGTTTATTAATTTTTCTGGGGTTAAATAATAAATATCGGAAATGTTTTCTATTAATTTGGCATCGAACAATAATTTTACTGTGGCTTCGGCACCAGCTATATTCATTGCTTTTCTGCTAAAAAAATGTTCAATTTTACCTAAAATTTGTGGCGGGCAACCAAATTCGTTCGGACAAAAATGTTTTGCCTCACCTTCTTGCCGTACAAGTGTAGTATTACATTCCGGACAAGTAGAAATATATTGAACTTTTTCTAAATTATTTTCTCGTTTTTTTATGTTTACGGCTACTACTTTAGGTATTATTTCTCCGCCTTTTTCTATAAAAACGAAATCGCCAACACGTATATCTAAAAGTTCTATTTGGTCGGCATTATGTAAAGATGCTCGTTTTACAACAGTTCCGGCAACCTGTACAGGTTTTAAATTTGCTACTGGAGTTATCGCCCCTGTTCTACCAACCTGATAATCAATACTTAGCAACTCTGTTTCTACTTGTTCGGCTTTAAACTTATATGAAATAGCCCATCGTGGCGATTTTGCCGTTAAACCAAGTTCGTCTTGCAAATCTAAATCATCAACTTTAATCACTATTCCATCAATATCAAAAGGTAAATTTTTTCGCTCTGTGTTCCAATAATTTATGTATTCTGCAATTTCGCCAATATTTTTTGCTTTTGTAATTTGCGATGGAACTTTAAAACCCCATTCTTTAGCTTTTTCTAAGTTTTTAAAGTGCGATTTAAATGGCAAATCTCCGCCAATCATATAATAAACATAGCAATCTAAGTTTCGTTTTGCAACTTCTGCCGAGTTTATTAACTTTAAACTACCACTTGCTGCATTTCTTGGATTTGCAAATGCCTGTTCTCCACGTTCAATTCTTTCTGCATTTAACTTATCGAAAACTTTATGAGGCAACACAATTTCGCCACGCATTTCAAATTCTTTTGGAAAATCGTTGCCTTTTAGTTGCAACGGAATACTTTTTATAGTTTTCACGTTTGCAGTTACATCATCGCCTTTTATGCCATCGCCACGAGTTACCCCTTTTGTTAAAACCCCGTCAACGTAAGTTAAACTTATTGATGTTCCGTCTAATTTAAGTTCGGCAACATACTCAAAATTTTGTTCAATTATTTTTTTAACTCTTGAGTCAAATTCAATTAATTCTTCAGTATTATATGTATTTCCGAGCGACAACATTGGATATTTATGGTGTACTTGCTCAAAATTATTCGACACATCGTTTCCCACCCTTTGAGTTGGAGAGGAAGTCTTATCTATTTCCGGAAATTTCTTTTCTAAACTATCAAGCTCCATCATTAGCATATCGTACTCAAAATCGCTAATTTTTGGGTTTGAAAGAACATAATAATTATGATTATGCTCTTCTAATGTTTTTCTCAGAAAATAAATTCGATTAATAGCTTCTGTTTTCGTCATTATAAAGAAAAATTGAATTTCTCCAAAAATAGATAATATTCAAATATTTTGTAACATAAAACCCATAAAGAGAAAAAAATTCAAAAAAAACTTGAAATTAGGCAACACATTAAAAGAAATAACTTATTTTTACTCTAAAACAAAATTTAATATGTCTAACACAATTGCAAATAGGCTAAAGCTTACCAACTTAAAATTAGAAACTATACTTAATGTTACCAACGCAATAAACGCAAATACATCGGTAAAAGAACTTCTAACTATTTTTAAAGACATTTTAATTAACGAGTTAAGTATTGGCAAAGTTTCAATATACCGATACAACGGTTCAGGCTGGAAAAGTATGTTAGATTACGGTGTTAAAAAAAGATTTTTGTTTGCAACCGATTTTGTTTCTTTCGACAATAAATCAACACAAATAAAATCGACAATTGACATAGATAACACAAAACTTAAAAATTTCGACTTTATTATACCCGTTTATCATAAGCAAACACCTTTAGCCTATGTTTTTATTGGCGATATTAATGAAGAAAAATTTGGAATGAGTCCATCTGTAAAACATTTAAATTTCATTCAAACTTTAGCAAATATTTTAATGGTAGCCATTGAAAACAAACGATTGTTTCGAGAATCGTTACAACAACTTACCATAAAAAAAGAAATGGAATTAGCCACAAAAATGCAAAAAATGCTAATTCCTAAAAATGAAGATTTACCTAACAACAACTTAGTTAAAATGTGGGCTTATTACGAACCATACTTCAATGTAGGTGGCGATTATTACGATTACATTAAATTAGATGCAAATAGTTTTGCTTTTTGTATTGCCGATATTTCGGGAAAAGGTACATCGGCGGCTATTTTAATGTCGAACTTTCAAGCAAATTTAAGAGCCTTAATAAGCCCTGAAATACCTCTTATAGAACTTATTACAAGACTTAACGATCGCATAATTGATTTAACCAATAACGATAAATTTATAACATTTTTTATTGCAAAATATAACACAAAAACTAAAATATTAGACTATTTAAATTGTGGTCATATTCCACCAATTATATACCAAAAAAACACAAATACTTTCGATTTACTTAGAAAAGGGACAATTGGCATAGGAATGTTAAAAAAAATACCCAAAATAACACTCGGAACAAGAATATTAGACACAAATACCCGAATTATTTGTTTTACTGACGGAATTACCGAAACAGAAAACTATAAACTAAAAGAATTTGGCACAAAACCAATAGAACTTGAGCTTCAAAAAAAGCAACCTTTAAGTAATACAATAACAAACATTGTAGAAAAATTAAAAAAGTTTAGTGGTAAAGACGCCCTTTTTGATGACGTAACATTGCTTGGTGTTGATTTAGAATAATACCGATTTTACTTTCAATATAGTCCAATTTCAACTTCGTCTTATTGTACTATTTTCAAGTATTATCGGCATTAACAATTGTAAATTTATAAAATAGTTTAGCCTTACGAACAAGTGAGGAATACTGTATTTTATAAATACAATTGGTTTAAAATAAAAATTAACTCCAAAAAATGGAAAATCATATTTAAAAAACTGTATTTTTGTTAAAAAAAAAACAGAAATGAAACCGACATTTTTTTTCCTATTACTATTTGTATTAAGCATACAAAACAATATTTTTTCACAAGAAAAAAAAGACTACAAGCTAATAACAATAGCTTTTTACAACCTCGAAAATCTTTTCGACACAATTATTGACCCCGATACAAACAGAATTTTACAAGACGAATTTACACCAAACGGCGTTAACAAATGGAACACCGAAAAATACAATATAAAATTAGGCAATATGTCTAAAGTAATTTCCGAATTAGGCGTAGATGTTGCAAAAACACCTCCTACTATTTTAGGTATTAGCGAAATAGAAAACAAAAAAGTTGTAGAAGATTTAACAAACCATACAAACCTAAAAAAATACAATTACGGCATAGTTCATTACGAATCGCCCGACAAGCGTGGCGTAGATGTAGGGCTTTTATACAGAAAAGAATTCGTTAAAATAAAAAACTCAAAATCGTATAGTTTAATAATTCCTAACGACCTAAAATTTAAAACAAGAGCACAATTATTTGTTGAAGCCGAAATAGACGGTGAAACAATGTATTTTATTGTAAACCACTGGCCCTCACGCAGAGGTGGCGAAAAACGAAGTGCTCCTTTTAGAGAAGCAGCAGCAAAACTTTCTCGCTCAATTGCCGACTCTGTTTTAGCAATAAACCCAAAAGCAAAAATTATTATGATGGGCGATTTAAACGACCAACCAACCGACCCTAGCGTAAAAAAAATATTTAAAACCTCTGGCGACAGCAAAAATATGAAACCCGGAGAATTCTATAATACAATGGAAAATTTCTTCAAAAATGGCATAGGAACAGGTGCTTGGAGAGATACTTGGAGCCTTTTCGACCAATTAATAATATCGCCTGCTTTTATTTCAGAAAACAAAACAACTTGGGCATTTTACCAAGCTCACATTTTTAACAAACCTTATTTAATTCAGCAAACAGGCAATTTCAAAGGCTATCCATACAGAACATTTGTTGGAAACAATTTTATGGGCGGTTTTTCTGACCACTTCCCTGTTTATCTATTTTTAATAAAAGAAAAATAACAATCGCCAATTTAAATGTTAGAAGAAATATCAATAGGATTAGATATTGGAGGCACAAATATAGAACTTGCTTGGATTAAAAAAGACGCCACAATACTAAGAAAGTTAAATTTTAAAACTAACATATTTAATACCGCTAAAATATTTGTAGACCAAATTGGCGATATAATATTAACTGAAAACAAAAACTTTTCGGAATACAAAATATTAGGATTAGGAATTGGTGCCCCAAACGGCAATTTTTACACAGGAACAATAGAAAATGCTGCCAACCTAACATGGAAAGGCATTATTCCTCTTCAAAAAATGTTTGCCGAAAAACTAAACATAACCGTAAAACTAACCAACGACGCAAATGCCGCAGCTTATGCCGAAATGATTTATGGCGATGCCCAAAAAATGAAAAATTTTGCGGTTATAACATTAGGAACTGGCTTAGGCTCTGGAATTGTTGTAAACGGAGCAATGCTATACGGAGCAACCGGTTTTGCAGGAGAATTTGGACACACAATTGCCGTAAACAAAGGTAGATTATGCGGTTGTGGAAAAAAAGGTTGCTTAGAAACATACGCATCTGCAACAGGAATTGTAAAAACAATTTCCGATATGCTGTTACATTCTACAGAAACCTCATCGTTACGAGGATTCAATAAAATATCATCAAAAACCATTTTTTTTGCTGCACAAAATAACGATACTATTGCTCTACAAGCACTAGAATTTACCGGCGAAATTTTAGGCAAAAGCTTAGCCGATTTTATAGCTCTATTTAGCCCCGAAGCAATTTTTATTACCGGAGGATTAGCAAAAGCCCATACATTTTTAATTCCTGCTATAGAAAAATCAATGAATAATAATTTATTAGAAATATTTAAAGGAACTGTAAAAATACTACCATCAAAATTAATTCATAAAAATGCAGGATTGCTTGGAGCTGCTGCCCTTGTTCTAAATTAGCACCAAATTTTATTTCACAAAAAATCTAAAGAAAAAACCATTAAAAAAATTACAAATTAATATTAACTTTGCATTTTTATTCTAACAAATAAAGTAATGAGCGACCAAATAAAACACGAATGTGGAATTGCCCTAATACGACTACTTAAACCCCTTGAATATTATCAAATTAAATACGGTTCGTGGATGTATGGCTTACAAAAGCTATACTTACTTATGGAAAAACAACATAACCGTGGACAAGATGGAGCTGGAGCCGTAAGCATTAAAATAAATCAACAGCCCGGCAAAAAATACATCGATAGAGTTCGTTCAAATTTATCAACACCAATAAAAGATGTTTTCAATCAAATTTACGCCCCAATTGAAAAAATAAAAACAACAAATCCCGATTTAATAAACGATATAAGTTGGGCAAAAGACAATCTACCTTTTGCAGGAGAACTATTTTTAGGACATCTTCGCTACGGAACTTTTGGAAATCATAGCATAGAATACGTACATCCGGTTATGAGAGAAAACAACTGGAAAACTAGAAACTTAGTAGCTGCCGGAAACTTTAATCTAACAAATGTTGACGAACTATTTAATGCACTAATAAACTTAGGACAACACCCTAAAGATTACACCGATACAGTAACAATTTTGGAAAATATGGGGCATTTTCTCGACGAAGAAAATGAAGAACTTTTTGCCAAATTTAAAACAGAAGGCTTCTCAAAAAAAGATATTTCACCATTAATTGAAACAAATTTAAACATACAAAAAATACTTCAACGCAGTTCAAAATACTGGGACGGAGGCTATGCAATTGCTGGCTTAGTTGGACACGGCGACGCATTTGTTGCCCGCGATCCTTGGGGAATACGTCCGGCATATTACTATAAAGATGACGAAATTGTTGTTGTAGCATCAGAACGACCTGTTATTCAAACAGTAATGAACGTTCAACTAAAAACCATTCAAGAAATAAAACCGGGTTACGCCTTAATAATTAAAAAAGATGGCTTTGTAAACGAAGAACTTATTCGCCAACCAGAAGCAAGAAAATCGTGCTCTTTCGAACGAATTTATTTCTCTCGCGGAAGCGATGCCAATATATACAAAGAACGAAAAAAACTTGGCGAATTACTTGTTCCTCAAATTGTTAAAGCAATAGATAACGATTTAGATAATACCGTTTTTTCATTTATACCCAACACCGCCGAAACCTCGTTCTACGGAATGGTTAACGGAATAGAATCGCACATAAACGGACAAATTGCCGAAAAACTATTCAAAAACAAAGATACCCTCAATATAAACTCAATAAAAGAAATTTTACATACCAGAGTAAGAGTAGAAAAAATAGCAATTAAAGATGCTAAACTTAGAACATTTATTACCGAAGATAACCTTAGAGACGATTTTGTAGAGCACGTTTACGACGTTACATACGGAATAGTTAAAAACTACACCGATAATTTAGTTGTAATAGACGACAGCATTGTTAGAGGAACAACACTTAAAAAAAGCATTATTAGAATTTTAGACCGATTACACCCTAAAAAAATTGTAATAGTTTCTTCGGCACCACAAATTCGTTATCCCGATTGCTACGGAATTGACATGGCTAAACTTGGCGATTTTATTGCTTTTAAAGCAACTATTGAACTTCTTAGAGAAACAGGAAAAGAGTCTATAATAAACGAAACATACAAAAAATGTAAAGCTCAACAACTTTATCCGAAAGAAAAAATAGTAAATTACGTAAAAGAAATTTACAAACCTTTTACAGCCGACGAAATATCGGCGAAAATTTCTAAAATGCTGAAAACAAACAATGTAAACGCTGAAGTTGAAATTATTTTTCAAACTATAGAAAATTTGCACACAGCCGTGCCAAACGATTTAGGAGATTGGTATTTTACCGGAAACTACCCAACACCCGGAGGCAACAAAGTTGTAAACAACTCATTTATAAATTTTATTGAAGGCAAAAATCAAAGGGCTTATTAAACTTTGTAAAACTTAAATGGTTATAATACTTGGAATAGAATCGTCTTGCGACGACACATCGGCTGCTATTATTAAAGACGGCGTTATTTTATCTAACGAAATAGCAAGCCAAAAAGTTCATATAGAATACGGCGGAGTTGTTCCAGAACTTGCATCGCGTGCACATCAGCAAAATATTATTCCAGTTGTTGATACCGCAATTAAAAAAGCTGGCATTTTAAAATCGGATATTAGTGCAATTGCTTTTACTCGTGGACCAGGATTATTGGGCTCGCTATTAGTGGGAACATCGTTTGCAAAAGGTTTTGCACTTGCTCAAAACATTCCTCTTATAGAGGTTAACCACTTGCAAGGACATGTTCTGGCTCATTTTATAAAAGAACACGAAAACGATACTAACCAACCAAATTTCCCTTTTTTATGCCTTTTAGTTTCTGGCGGACACACCGAAATTATTATTGTAAAAAGTGCTTTACAATTTGAAGTTATTGGCAAAACTATTGACGATGCTGCCGGCGAAGCTTTCGATAAATGTGCAAAAGTTATGAACCTTCCATATCCGGGAGGTCCAGTTATAGACAAAATTGCAAAACAAGGTAATGCCTTTGCTTTTAATTTTAACAAACCTAAAATAAAAGACTTCGATTATAGTTTTAGTGGGTTAAAAACTTCATTTTTATACTTTCTAAGAGATAGAATGAAGGAAAACAACAAATTTATCGACGAAAATATAAACGATTTAGCAGCATCGCTACAAAGAACTATTATAGAAATTTTACTCGACAAGTTGGTTAAAGCAAGCAAACAAACAGGAATTAGTACAATTGCAGTTGCCGGTGGAGTTTCGGCAAACTCTGAACTACAAAAACAAATGCAAATAATCGCAAAAAAACATAATTGGGAACTATTTATTCCATCGTTTGGCTTCACAACCGACAATGCCGCTATGATTGCTATTGTTGGCTATTTTAAATACTTAAACAACAATTTTGTTGGGCAAGATGTTGTTCCAACAGCTCGATTTGAAATTTAAAACTAATTGCACAACTATTTTGAATATTTTTTTTTGCAATATACTTTTAATTCGTTCGTTAATATTATTTTTGAATAAATATAAAATTAGTTTTAAAACAACCTAAATTCAAGTAATAAATGCACCCAAAAATTACATATACTATGAAACAAATTATTTATATTATAATAATACTTTTACTATTCAGTTTTTCTTGCTCGTCAGGAATTTCAGATACAATAAAAGTAGAGGTTAAGGAATACAGAATTGACCTTAATGAAAGCGAATTAGCAAACATATACAAAAATTATAAGGAAGATATCTATATTCCAATTACAATATCTAACGGCAAAAATAAGGTTAAAGCAAAAATGCGAATAAAGGGAGATACATCTAGAGAATATGATAAAAAATCGCTAAAAATTGTATTTAATAAAGACTCTTTGCTTGATGGCGAACCTGAAAAAATAAATTTAAATAGCGAATTTACCGACAAATCATACATAAGGCAATTTATATCATCAAATTTATTTAAACTTGCTGGAATTCCTACATTTAAAACAAATTACGCAAAAGTATATTTTAATAATAAATTTTACGGATTATACCTTCAGGTTGAAAATATAGGCAAAGATTTTTTAAAAAACAACGGATTAGACAAACACGGGAACTTATACAAAGCGGAAAAAGATGGTGCAAGTTTAAGTATGTTTGAATTTAAAAATCCAGAAGAAAAATGGGCGAAAAAAACAAATAAAAAAGACTCATCGTTAAGTGATTTGAAAGAACTAATTTATGATATTTCAAATGTTTCTGATTTTGAATTTTATTCGTTTTTAAAACAAACGTTTGAGTATGATAAATTAATTACGCTTGTTTCTATGAATATGCTTATACAAAATGGGAGTACTTACTATCATAATTATTACTTATTTCACGATATTAATGGAAACGGAAAATGGCAAATTTTACCTTGGGATTTAGACAAAAGCATGAACTATTATTCTTGGAAACCATATAAATATCACGAAACATCAAGCAATTGGGAATCTGACAATCCTTTAATTGAAAGAATGTTTTTAAATACAAATGTAGTAAATGACATAAAAAAAGAAATTTTAAAATTAGAAGAAACAATATTTAACTCGGAAACACTAAACCCTGTAATTAACGAAATTGAAAAACAAATTGAAGAATATGTTAAATTAGACGAAAGAGATAAAATTAAAAGTGTTGATGAGTGGAAAAAAATGATAAAAGCTGAAAAAGATTTTATACCAAAACAGGCTGAAAATATTGTAAATCAACTAAACAAACTTCCAAAAAGTTTTGTACTATTAAATCAAAATAAAAAATACACAAAATCTCCAAAATTATATTGGTCGGCATCTAAATCTCCAAAAAAAATAACTTACAAACTTTTGTATGGCAAACATTTTTTATTAGAAGATGCTACAACAACAAAAATAGAAAATATTACGGACACATTTTTTCAAATAACCAAAATATTGCCAAAAGGCAAATATTACTGGCGTGTTTATGCTTCTGATGGAGAAAATACTGTTGAAGGGTTTAACACAAAATGCACTTTTGAAATTGTTGAAAAAACCAATATTATTTCCGAAATAAAAGAAAACACAACACTTTACAAAACAGACAACCCATATTTTATTGTAGCAAATTTAACCATCCCAAAAAACATTACACTAACAGTAAATGCGGGCGTTGAATTAATTTTTGCAAAAAATGCAACACTATTTGTAAATGGTAATATAAAAATGAAAGGCGAAAAATTCAATCCAATTTTGTTAACTCCAGAAGAAACTGAATGGGAATCGATATCTATTGACAGTGAAAAAGGCGAATGTATTTTTGAAAATGTAATTTTTAACAATGGAGCTCTTCGCTCTAAAAAAGCTAATTTAATTCTTGAAAACGTTGTTTTTAATGCACAACTTAAAACCCTTGTTTTTGGCGAAGAACGTCAAAGTTTAATATGGCTAAATTACGGCACTTTTTCAATGAAAAACTCTTATGTTTATGGCTCAGGTAAAGGAGAAGGTTTAAATATTAACTATGCCCAAACAATAATTGAGAACTCTTATTTTGAACAAATTCCAGATGCAATAGAACTTATGAGCATAAACAAGGGCTTAGTTCAAAACAATATAATTGTATATTCTCCCGACGATGCAATTGATATGAATGGCTGTTCAAACATTTTAATACAATATAATTTATTGAAAAACAATAAAGACAAAGCTGTATCTATCGGAACAGAACAATACGGACCTTCAACAAACATTACAGTACAGCACAATTTAATTGTACATAACAATTATGGGATTTCAATAAAAGACAGTTCGTTTGCAAATTCATTAAATAATATTTTTATTGAAAACAATATTGATTTAGATGCTCACTTAAAAAACAACTGGAAAAAATACAAAATAGGAGGCAATCTATACAATGATAGTTGTATTTTTATAAACACAATTAAACAAATAAAAACTACCGACGAAAAATCATCAATAAAAATAACCAATTCTGTAAGCAATTTTAAAAATATTGAAGGAAATAATAATAAATTAGCTAAAAATTACAATTACAAAGCTTTTATTAATAACAAATTAGGTGATATTAAATTTAAAAATTTTAATATTTTAGACTTTTATAATTAATATGAATTTCAAATACATTTTTTATACACTAATAATTACAACCATTACCTCGTGTAACAATAAATATAATTCCCAAATAGGATTAAGTTTAAAAACACACACAAAATCGCAAATAGAAAACGCTAAAATTGGTGATACTGTTGACGTTATTATATATATAAACGACACTTTAAGCATATCAAACAACTATATAATTGAGACCCCACATAATTTGTATTTTGAAGCATATCAAGACTCAATTCTAATAGCCAAAAACAACAAAAACGACATCCAAACCAAACAATTACTCGATAAAATAGACAAACAAATTAAAATAATACCCTACAATAAAAACAATTACTTCGTTATAACCAACAAATTAGACCTCAAAAAACATATTAAATTTAGAACTATTGTAAATGAAGGCACATATAACAAACTAAAAAAAATTCAGCTTTGGAGTATCTCAACAAATAAAATAGAAACTTCAGACTACGAAAACTTTGAAACAAGTAATTTGCCAATTTTTAAAATTGAAATAGATACTTTATTAACCGAAACAAAAACTTTTGCCACATATAAATTAATTTATAACACAGAAAACAGAATAAATAATATAACAGACCAACCTACTAACTTAGGAAAAATAAAAATAAAAATTCGTGGGCAAATATCAAAAAGCTTTCCTAAACAATCATATTCAATTACAACATACTCGAAAAAAAATAAAAAACAAAATATAAGTTTACTCGGAATGCCAAAAGAACACGACTGGGTACTTTACGGACCGTTTGTAGATTACAGCCTAATAAGAAATGTTTTAGTTTATAAATTATATGAAGAAATGGGTTATTATTCGCCAAAAACAAAATTTTGCGAGTTAGTAATAAACAACGACTACAGAGGAATTTATATTTTAACAGAAAATATTAAAAAAAGTAAAAATCGTATAAACATATCAAAACCTCAATTAGAAAACAACGACACAATTAAAAGTTTTATTATTAAACTCGACAAAGGAGAAAATATAGTTTGGAAATCGCCATATAATGCTCAAATAGATACTGGTACAGGAAAGTGGTTTTCTTATGTTTATCCAAGCCCAAAAAAAATGAGCGAAATTCAAAAAAAATCGATAGAACAATTCGTTACAAATTTTGAAACCTCGCTTCTAAACAACACTAATTGGAAAGAATACATCGATATAAATTCTTTTGTAGATTTTCTTATAATAAACGAACTTACAAAAAATATAGACGCATATAGACTAAGTACATATTTATACAAAGATGAAAATTCAAAACTTAAAATAGGACCTGTGTGGGATTTTAATTTTAGTTTAGGCTTAACAAACCATAATGATGGTTATAAAACAGATGGATTAATTTTTGAAAACAATATTGTTCCTTTTTGGTGGAAAAAATTTATAAAAGATGATGAATTTAAACATATTCTTAAAAATAGGTGGAAACAATTAAGAAACTCTATTTTTTCAGAAACAAATTTAAATAAACAAATAGACTTCAACCAAAACATACTTAATGAAGCTATAGACAGAGATTTTACTAAATGGGACTACATTGCTAACAAAAACGAATTTCGTTATTTTGCAGCAACAGACCACAATTCGGAAATTTTATATATAAAAAACTGGCTTAAAAACAGAACATTATATCTCGACAAATATTTTAACGAGCTAAAATAAAAAGAGCTATTAAAACTATTTTTCTTTTTTTCCTAAATACGATATTTTTAAATCATCGAAATATACAACT
>DYMG01000019.1:32873-35089 GCA_020721655.1 Paludibacter propionicigenes
CTATTTTTCTTTTTTTCCTAAATACGATATTTTTAAATCATCGAAATATACAACTTCGTTTTTATCGGGATTCCAAACATTTATAATTAGGTTTTTTCCATTAAGAACTGCAGGTGCAACTAAATTAATTTCAAGCTTTCCCCATCCTTTTTTATTTTTTTCTATTGGCAACCCACTTTCTACATAAAAATTCTTATCAGCCTTATTGCTTGCAACCAATTTGCCTTTTTTGCCCTTTGTATAACGCCATACTTCAATATGAAATTCATCTCCAGCTTCTACACGTTCAATTGTAAAAGCGAATCCAAACAAGCCTTCTCCAGTTAGCTTTAAAGAACTTTTCCCGCTATTAGCTTTCTCAGAACTAATTTGTTCACCGTGGTTAAATTTCCAAACAGAAAGTTTATTGCCCGAAACAAAGTAATTACCATCTGAAGAAACATTTTCGGCATCACAAAAAACCTCTTCCAACGCTTTTGGCTCTTCTTCTTTACAAGAATATAAAAATACCGCTAAAACTAAAATAAATGTGAAATGTACTAACCTTACCATAATTTTTTCCACAAAGGTAATATTTTTTTAATAATCAAAAAAATGGAATAAATTTGCAACTAAATTCGAAAAAATAGCACTTTATGGTTTTTAGCAGTACACTGTTTTTATTATATTTTCTACCAATTTTTCTCACAACTTATTTTTTAGTACCAAAAAAATTAAAAAATATTACAATTTTAATTTTTAGTATATTTTTTTATAGTTGGGGTGCCCCAAAATTTATATTTGTAATTTTAGGAACAACTCTACTCGATTTTCATTTAGTTAAGTTAATGGATAAAACTAAAAATGAAATTCATAGAAGAATGATGTTAATTCTTTCATTATCGGTTAATTTAGGCTTGCTATTTTATTTTAAATACTCCAATTTTTTCATAGAAAATGTAAATCAAGCCCTTTCAGTTTTTGGAGGTGGCGAAATTCATTGGACAAAATTAGTACTACCCATAGGTATTTCTTTTTACACATTCGAAACTATTACTTACGTTGTAGATGTTTACAGGAGGATACACAAACCTTTAAAAAACTTTTGGGATTATCAGTTATATATTATTTTATTCCCCAAACTTATAGCCGGTCCTATTATTAGATACCACGATTTAGCAGACCAAATTACTAACCGATCCGAAAATGTTGATAATCGTTTAACTGGGTTTTACAGATTTGTTTTAGGTTTAGCAAAAAAAGTAATTATTGCAAATGTTATGGGCGAACAAGCCGATAAAATATTTGCAATGAATTTAGTAGAATTAGATACTTACACCGCTTGGATTGGAATAATATCTTACACATTTCAAATTTATTTTGATTTTTCAGGGTATTCCGATATGGCAATTGGATTGGGCAAAATGATGGGCTTTAAGTTTCCTGAAAATTTTAACAACCCATATATTGCTCAAAGCATTACCGAATTTTGGCGTCGTTGGCATATAACACTTGGGGCTTGGATGAGAAATTATTTATACATTCCACTTGGCGGAAATAGAGTTGATTCAAAATTTAGATTGTATTTTAATCTTTGGTTAGTGTTTTTAGCATCAGGTTTGTGGCACGGAGCATCGTGGAGTTTTGTTTTGTGGGGGGCATATCACGGAGTGTTTTTGGTTTTAGAAAGAGCCTTTTTATTAAAAGTTTACAATAAAATGGGGAAACTTTTAAGTACAATTATTACATTCTTTTTTGTAATGATTGGTTGGGTTTTCTTTAGGGTAGAAACATTAAGCGATGGCTTTATTTACATTAAAAGAATGTTTGCATTCAACTTCGTTCCAAACTTATATTTTGAAAAACAGTATTACACAATGTTAATTATAGCTTCAATATTTGCCTTTTTTGTTTACACAAAATTTGGTCAAAAAATTCAAGATCTGGTTTATCACAAAGAATATACTAATTCAAGACACATTGGAATATCTATTTTAACAATTATATTGCTTTTAATTTCGGTAAGTACAATAACCTCATCAGGATTTAATCCATTTATATATTTTAGATTTTAGTCTATGAAAAATTCTAAATTTAAAAATGGAATCTTAATATTCTTAATGGTTTTATTATTTTACCCATTGATTCAAACATATTTTCCTCATATAAAAGAAAAGCAACTACAAGGTTCATTTACTCTTACCGAAAAACCAGATTCTTTGATTGAAAATTGGTTT
>DYMG01000092.1 GCA_020721655.1 Paludibacter propionicigenes
TTAAAGATAAAATACACTGCTAAAATTAAAAAAATAAAACCTATAAGGTGATTTAATTTTAGTGTTTCATTTTTAAATGCAATTATTGTAAATGCTGTAAAAACAAGCAAAGTAATAACCTCCTGAATAACTTTTAACTCTACTAAGCTAAAAGGTCCGCCATTTCCTTTAAATCCAATTCTGTTTGCCGGAACTTGTAGCACATATTCAAAAAGTGCAATACCCCAACTTATTAGTATTACTGATACTATTCCAAGTTTACTAAACCATTTTAACTCCGAAAATTTAAGATGACCGTACCAAGCAAGCGTCATAAATGTATTTGATAAAACTAAAAGTAATATTGTAATTACAGATTTCATTAATTGTTAAAAACTACCTTGTTAATTACTATTTGCCGAATAAAAATTCTCTAATATCGATTTCATTTCTCTTTCTTTGTCGGCAATTGCTGTAATTTCTTGCCATAAATCTTTAGATATAAGCTCTTTAAGTGGCTGGTGCAATTTAGGAATTTGATTAAATACTTTTAATATTTTTTTGTCCCAAACTTTATAATATCTACGCAAATCGTCGGGATAAACAACTTTTCTTTTTGTTCCCTCGTCTATAGCTCTAAAGGGTTCTGGAATATTTAAGTAGCCATAATCGTCGGTTAGTTGTTCGCCGGGTAGTATGTCTCTAATAGCAATTTCAAAATCGTAAGCTGTTGTTAAGCAATTTGAGTTAAAACTATGATTTACATATCTGCCATTATCCCAGCACAATACAAAATTACCTTTATTGTTTCTGTATGTATAAGTATCTAAAATGTTTTGATAAATTTGATCAATTTTGCCATATTCTTGTGGGCTAAACTCTCTGTCTAACTTGTCTAAAACCCAAGTAATTGTTCCGGCAGGAATTAGTTTTGTTGCAACAACACCATATCCAACTTCTCTGCTTATGAATTTAATTTCAGTATCTGGATGAATCATTTTTTAATTTTTTGTTTTTATTTTTTGGCAAATATATATAATAATTTATCTCTTTATTATATGGTTAGTATAATTTGTAAAAACATTCAATAAAAAACATAATACCTTAATAAACAAATATTTGAAATATCTAAATTTTAAAATAACTTATTTTTTAAATTTGATTTAAACCTTTTTTGTAAGTCATAATAGCTCTTTCACGAGCAAATTTGTGATCCACTATTGGTTGTTGGTAACTAAATTCATTTAAATTAGAAACCCATTTTTTTATGTATAACAAATCTGGGTCGAAACGCTTAACTTGTTCGTATGGATTAAAAATTCTAAAATACGGTACAGCATCGCAACCGCTTCCTGAAGCCCATTGCCAATTTCCATTATTCGACGATAATTCAAAATCTAACAATTTTTCGGCAAAATATAGTTCCCCCCAACGCCAATCAATAAGCAAGTGTTTAGTTAAGAAACTTGCAACTATCATTCTAACTCGGTTGTGCATAAGCCCTGTCTGGTTTAATTGTCGCATACCTGCATCTACAATAGGATATCCGGTATTACCTTCGCACCATTTTTGAAATTCTTGTTCGTTATTTCGCCAAGGAATAGATTCGTATTTTGTTTTAAATGCACTATTTTCAACCTTAGGAAAATGGTACAAAATCATCATAAAAAATTCTCTCCAAATTAGTTCATTTAACCATTGTTGATTAATATTTACGGCTATTTTAACTAATTCTCTTATACTTACTGTTCCAAAACGCAAATGCACACTTAAATTTGATGTTCCGTCGATATATGGAAAGTTGCGTGTGTTATGGTAATTTTCTATTATTTTTTTGTTTATTTTATAGTTTTCTATTTTAAATTTAGTATCTATAAAACCTATACTTTCAATTTTTGGCATATTGAAAGGTGTTGTTTTAACTAAGTTTTTCAATAAATTTTCGCTTGTAAAATTCTCAATTTTTTTAATGTCAAGATTTTTTTTCCATATTTTAGAGTATGGTGTAAAAACAGTATATAGTTTGCCGTCTGGCTTTAATATTTCCGATTTTTCAAAAATTACTTGGTCTTTATACGATAAAAATTTAATGTTTTTTTTATTTAATAGTTGTGCTATTTTACTATCCCGTTCAATAGCTTTAGGTTCGTAATCGTTGTTTGTATATACTGCATTTATTTTATATTGAATTGTTAATTTCTCAAAAACTTCTTGAGTATTTCCGTAAAGTACTAATAATGAGCTTCCACAATCAACAATTTTTTGTTGCAATGTTAGAATTAAATTGTAAATAACACTAACTCTCTTATCGGCTTTGTTTGTAAGCTTATCTAGTATTTCTTTATCGAAAATAAAAATAGGTAGCACCTTTATATTGCTATTTAGTGCGTTATATAAAGCATTATTATCGTTAAGCCTTAAATCGCGACGAAACCAAAAAACATTTAGTTTATCTGTTATTGTGTTTTTATTTTCCTCGTTTTGCACGTTCCCAATTTACCGATTGTTTTCCTTTTATGTATCTAAATAGCCCTAACCAAGTGGCGTAATTCATTATAAAAATATAGTATGGAACAAATAATATTTTGATTTTAATTTTCAAATTTTTCAGAATCCAGCCGTTTAAAACTAAAAAATAGAATAAAATTTGAAGAATTAAAATGGCACCATAAATATTTTTAATGCATTCAATATTGTAAACAATTGCAAAATTACTTAATAAAATAATTGGTAAAGAAAATGGTACAATTAGCCAACGTAGCACTTTGTGTGAAATATATTGGAATGAAAATAGTCCGTATTTTAAAGGGTTTAGCAAATCTTTTAATCGAACAATAGATTGAATTCCTCCGGCAGCAATTCTAATTTTACGTTTAAGTTCTTCTTTTACATCGGCAGATGCTGTTTCAATAGCATAAGCCTCTGGGTTATATTGTATTTTGTAGCCTTTTTTAACAATACGAAGCGAAATAACAAAATCGTCGAGCAAAGTGTCTGCTTCAACTTTTTCAAACAATTCGGTTCTTATTGCAAATAGTTCGCCGGCAGCACCAACAGCAGAGTATAGTTCAGCATCCCAGCGTTTTAAAGCACTTTCGTATTTCCAATAAATACCTTCGCCAGAACCTGCTGCTGCATCAGATTGTTTTGAGGCTATCCTTTTTTCGCCTGCTACACAACCTACTTTTGGGTCTTTAAATAAATCTACTATTATTTTTATTGAGTTTTCGCCTAACATAGTATTTCCGTCTGAAAAAATTACTATTGGTGTTTTAACAAATGACATTCCTCTATTTAGTGCTCCTATTTTTCCTCCTCTTGCATTTTCATGATGAACTTCAATATTTGGGTAAGTTTTTAATAACTCTGGGGTTCCGTCGTTAGAGCCATCGGTTACCCATAAGTGTTTAACTTTTTCTTTTGGGTAATTTAAATTAAAATGATTGTTAAGTTTTGCATCTACATAATCTTTTTCGTTATATGCAGCAACAAATAGTGTTACTTCGGGCTCATATTCTTGCAAAAATTCTTTCTTTTCCCTAAAAATTCTTTTCAATTTTATTATAATGTACAATATTAACCCATAACCTATATACGCATAAACGGCTATCGCAAACAGTAGCCAAAATATTATTTTAAAACTTATGTCCATATTATTTTATTATTTTAGTTATTTTTAATTAATGGCATTTGTTATACGCTTTAAATTAAAAATGTTATAGTTATGCTTATAATTATTATTAAAAAAACGGCTAACAGTATTCTGTTTAGAACAATTTCACTAATATTTGGTTTTTCGTCTTTATATGAATTGCAATTTGCCATTTACTTATTACCCAACAAACTAAAGGTTTTAAAAACTATAAAAAAATCGTAGTAAATTTTATAATCTTTTGCATAATTTAAATTGTATTTCTCAATTTTATTTTGATTTTCGTCATCATTATAAACATCAGATAATGAAACTATTCCATTCTTTATTTTGGGCAGTTTTTTATCAAAATTAGAACTATATCCAACCCAAGATTTAATACCAAAAAGCACCTTTGCAATATTTTTTAAATAGTTATTTTTTTTATGAACAAAAAACAAATTAATAGGCAATGTAATAATCAAAAAAATGGAAAATGATATGTCGAAAATTCGTTTAAGTCTTTTATTTATTGGAAGTGTAATTGTATTAAAATCAAAAGAATATAAATTTCCTTGCGTGTCTAACGATTTGCTTCCTACAACAGTTAAACTATCGGGCGATGCTATTCTAAATGTTACTTTTGTTTCGGAAAGTATTAAAATATTTTTTATAATATCTTGAGAACTAATATCTTTTGCACTAAAAATAATTTCGTCGGGTTTGTGAATTTTATTTATTTCAGAAAGTTGTGAAATACTCCCCAAAAAATTACTGTTTGTTTTCTCATTTATTGATACAAAACCTATTATTTCGGGTTTATTTATGTTTTGATTTAAAATTTCTACAATTTTATTGGCTTCGCTCAAAGAACTAACAATTATAAATCGCAATTTTTTGGTAAGATTTAATTTAAATATTGGAATTTTTGAAAAGTGTAAAATGTATCGTAAAATTGGAATAAAAATTAACACCGAAATTGATACTAAAAGTGTTATAACCCTCGAAAATCTTAAATCTTCGGGCAATAGTGCATATAAAACAAGTACAAATAAAATTCCAAATAATATACCTTTTAATAGTTGTTTAATTTTCACAGGCTTATCGTACCCCCCTGCTATATATATGCTTAACAGCCAAATAAATATATATCCAATTATTGTAAATTTAATTATTTCGTTTGGGAAATATCCTTCTTGATATTTATACATTTCCCAAAATTTCTTTATTCCAAAAAAACTGAGTAAAATTATTCCGGAATCTAATATCGGTAAAATAGAGCTTTTAATTATTCTATATGTTATTGCCAGTGCGGCACGCAAGTATATTGCAAAATTTATAAGTAAAATTAAAAGTTTAGCATTATTATTTGAAAAATGTTTTTTCGCAAAAATTATCATTGCTTTATAAAAAATGCGCACATAATTTATGCTTCCTTTTTTTGTACTTTCTCCTTTGTAATGAATTATGGTTGTTTCGGGGAAATAGTAGTTTTTAAACCCCGCAAGACTAATTCTGTACGACATATCAATGTCTTCGCCATACATAAAGTACTCTTCGTCGAGGCTTCCAATTTTTTCGACAACAGTTTTTTTCAAAAGCATAAATGCTCCCGACAATACATCAATTTGATGAATTTCGTTGTTGTTTAGGTATGTTAAATGGTATTTCCCAAATTTCTTCGATTTCGGAAAAAGTTTTGACAGTCCAAATATTTTATAAAAAGCCACATCTGGAGTTGGTAATCCTCGTTTACTTTCAGGTAAAAAATTCCCACTTCCGTCAATCATTTTAACCCCAAGTCCGCCTGCATCTGGAGTTTTATCCATAAATTCTACAACTTTTTTAAAGGTATTTTCCTCTACCAAAGTATCTGGATTTAGCAGTAAAATATAATCGCCTTTTGCTATTTTAATTGCTTGGTTGTTTGCCTTTGAAAACCCTGTATTTACAGTATTTTCAATTAGAATAACATCTGGAAATTTTTCTTTTACCATTGCACAAGAACCATCTACAGAATTGTTATCTACAACAAAAACTTCCGATTC
The DNA here is from genome assembly GCA_020721655.1 of Paludibacter propionicigenes. Taxonomy (GTDB): domain Bacteria; phylum Bacteroidota; class Bacteroidia; order Bacteroidales; family JAFGXI01; genus DYMG01. Next base: position 5,659 of record DYMG01000092.1, read on the forward strand.
TATATTTTTTGATGCACTAAAAACTGAGTGTAAACACTGTTCTAAAAAATGTTTTACATTATAATTTACAATTACAATACTCAGTTTCATAGAAAAAAATTAGTTGTTTTTTGTAAGCTCTTTAAATAAATCTTCGAGGCTTTTCTCTTGTTTTTGCATTGTTAGTACAGAGTTATTTATACTTACTGCAAAATTGAATAGTTTTTGCCTAATATCGTCTTTTGTTGATGCTTTTATAAGCCATTTATTATTTTCAACAATTTTAGCGTCTTCAATAAACTCTTGATTTAAAAGAGTTTGCAACAAAACATCGCTTCCGAATTCTATTAAAACTATGTTATCGAAATCGGAATTTTCTTTAATAATTTGTTTTGTAGAATTATTTGCTACAATTTGACCTTTGTTTATTATTATTATTTTGTGGCAAATTGCCTCAACTTCTTGCATTATATGGGTTGAAAGCATTATTGTTTTATTTTTCCCAATTTCTGAAATTAAATTGCGAATTTCTATAATTTGATTTGGATCTAAACCAGAAGTTGGTTCGTCTAAAATTAAAACTTCGGGGTCGTGAATAAGAGCCTGTGCTAAGCCAACTCTTTGCTTATAACCTTTTGATAGAGAGCCTATAAGTTTGTTTTGCTCTTGAGCTAATCCGGTTAAACTAATTATGCGGTCAACGGCTTTTTTAGTTTCGTTTGGCGATAAATAATAACTTGCTGTGTATTTTAAATATTCGCGTACATACATATCCAAATACAAAGGGTTTTGCTCTGGAAGATAGCCAATTATTTTTCTAATTTTAATATTATCATTAAAAACATTTATGTCGTTTACAAAAACATTTCCCGATGTTTGAGGAATAAAACCTGTAATAATTTTCATTGTGGTAGATTTACCGGCTCCATTTGGACCAATAAATCCCGCAATTTCACCAGTTTTTATTTCAAAACTTATATTATCTAAGGCTTTTTGTGTGCCATATATTTTTGTAATATTTTCAGCTTTTATCGACATTTAATATCTAATTTCAATTGAACACAAAATTAACATTTAATTTATAAGTTTTTTCATAAAAATAAATAAATTGGGAACCCTAAATTCAAGTCGCAAATGCAACAAAAATTATGATAATAAATTATAAAATATATCAGTAGGACTTCGGTATTTTAATTTCTATGCCTCCTATTTAGCTTTTTTGATGCAAAAGTGTTTTAGAATCTAAAACCTAAAGTTGCCATAAATTTATTTGAATTACTTGAAATTGTTGCTTTTTGCGAATAGGTGTACATATAATATTCAATAGTATTATTTTGGTATAAATATGCAAAATCTAAGAAAACATTGTTAAAATTTAAGCCAAAGCCTCCACTATATGAAATTGTGTAACTGTCTATTTCTGATGTTTTAAATGGGCTTCCGTAATATGCAGCTCCTGCTCTTAAACTTAAATTTCCTAATCGGTATTCTGCACCAAGTTTAAAATTATGAGCTATAGTGTATGTTTCGTTTACTCTTCTATTAGCGTAGTCTGAGTAAAAATCGTATTCATTGCTATATTTTCCCCAAGAATAATCAAGAAATTCGTAATCGAAACCTATAATTGCACTTTTTCCAATAACAAAAGCCAAGTTTGCTAAAAATTTACCGGGTGTGTTAAAAGCGTATCTTTGACTAAAATCTGGAGAAGTAAATTTGTTTGTTCCCACATCGTCGAAAGAAGCTTCCATATTTGTTGAGTAATTGTCAGTTAAATTTAAATATGTTGGTGAGTGTATAGCTGCGCCAATTCTCAAAAAATTTAGTGGTTTATATATTATTCCTGTTTTAAAATTTATTCCAGAGCCATAAGTTTTCAGATTTTCATTGTAAATTAAATAATTGAAATTGTTTGACTCGACAGTATCTTGCTCATAATGAGATAAATTTCTGTTAAATCTTATAGAGCTAAAACCTATAGAGCTTCCCCAGTAAAATTTATTTTTGATGTTTATACCAAATGTAATATCAAACTCTCCTGAATAACCATTTTTAGTTATTTTTCTTCGTTGTAATTCTCCGTAATTCTCTAATGCCGATACATAATTGTAATTTGTAGAATCAATTGAATTTATTGAGTAAGTTTCCCAAGCTAATCGCTCTCTAAAAACGTTTAATTCGTCAATTGAATAACCGTTTGAGTTATCTGCAAAAAAATCGGTTATGGAATTATTGTTATTAACACCCATAATGTCTTCATTGAAATTAAAATTGTTTGTTCTATTGTAAATAAAACCCCAGTTAAATGCTACTAAGTCGTCATTATCATTTCCTACAAAACTTTTTAAATATCCTATGTTATTGATATTAAAATTTGTTTTATAGTCATTAGTTGTTTCGTTTAAAAAATTTGCAGATGTTGAGTTAAAAACTAAATTTGGTGTAAATGTAAATTGTGATGTTCTAAAAACACCAATTCCAGCAGGGTTGCTATATGCGGTAGATAAATCTCCACCTATTGCACCAAAAGCACCGCCCATACCCACGTATCTTGACGTTCCTCCGTTATATATTTGAGAAAAACGTAGTGCATCAACCTCATCTTGAGAAAATGAAAATATACTCGTTAATAATAACATAGCAAGTAATAAATATGAAAGAGTTTTTTTCATAGCTTTAGTTTTTTTTTTGATTAATGTTGAATTTATAAAGAGGCACAAATTTGTGCCTCTCTAATATTATCTGCGACCAGTTCTTGATGAACCTGATGAACTTGACCCACTGCTACTTCTAGTAGAAGAACCACTACTACTTGAACTACTGCGACTACTTCCAGAATAGTTAGAACCGCTATTTTTTGAAGAGTTTCCGCTTGAACTTGAACTTCTCGATTGAACATTGCTTCCAGAACTGCTAGGAGAACTGCTTCTGTTTGAGCTATTGCCTGAATATGAGCCGTTTCTACTATTTGAAGGTGTGCTATGTGATTGGTTGTTATTGCTATTTCCTACATTTCTATTTTCGCTACTTCTAGGTGTAGTTCTTGTGTTTCTTTCATTATTTGAATTGTTAGTTGGATTATATTGAGGATTATTTTCTCTAACATTTGAGTTAGAATTATTCGACGAATTGTTAGGTCTTTCTAATGAATTATTGTTGTCGTTTGGGCTTGTGTTTACATCGTTCGAGTTAATTCTACC
>DYMG01000093.1 GCA_020721655.1 Paludibacter propionicigenes
AAACGCTATAGCAAATGCGGGTATGCGTGTTCGTTGAAATATTTGAAATCTTTATATGTATTTGTGCTGGCAGACAGTTGAGCAACAATTTAATCCCGTGCTAACCATACCGCCATCCGTTAGTTTTTATATAACAGAATAAAAAGTTGAAGCATTTTTTTAACCCAACTTGAAAATTAGGACCAGATGCTTCAAGTTGGGTTAAGTTCTTAGTTCAAACTTATGAGAAAAAAAAGACAGGTGTTATTCCTAAAAAACGAGATCATTTATTATGTCCCTAGACCGTACAAAACACTCTGCCTTTTCTCAATTTATTATTCACAAAGAAACAAATAAATATTACTTTTGCAAACATACGAGACTGACCTCATAGATTATATCTGTTTAATTCTGTTTTTACAAGTTTTTGCCAGTTTTTTAGAAGGTTTTCTTTTTTTGACTGTTCTAATTTTGGCGTAAATTCTTTTTCAATTTTCCATTTTTTAGAAATTTCGTCTATGTTTTTCCAAAATCCTATTTTTAAGCCTGCAAAATATGCTACTCCTAAAGATGTGCTTTCTAGTATTAAAGGGCGTTCTATTGGTATTTCTAAAATGTCTGATTGAAATTGTAATAGTAAGTTGTTTATGGCTGCACCGCCATCAACTCTAAGTTTTTGTATTTTTACTCCCGAGTCGTTTTCCATTGCTTTTAGTACGTCGTAGGTTTGAAAAGCTATTGCTTCTAATGCTGCACGTGCAATATGTGCTTTTGTGGTTCCTCTGTTTAGTCCGGTTATGGTTCCGGTAGCTTCCGATTTCCAGTATGGTGCACCTAATCCTGTAAAAGCGGGTAGAAAATATACTCCGCCATTGTCGTCAACTTTGTTAGCTAATTCTTCTACTTCCGACGATGTTTTTATTATTTCTAATCCATCTCTAAGCCATTGAACAACAGCACCTCCAATAAAAACGCTCCCTTCTAATGCGTATGTAATTTTGTTGTTTATTTTCCAAGCTATAGTTGTTAGTAGTTTGTTATTAGAAAATACGGGTTTATTTCCTGTATTAAGCATTAAAAAACAGCCTGTTCCATAAGTGTTTTTAACTATTCCTTTAAGTATGCACATTTGTCCGAACATTGCAGATTGTTGGTCGCCGGCAACTCCTGTAATTGGTATTTTTGTTCCAAATAATGGGAGCGATGTTTCTCCGTAATTATCGCTGTTTAATTTAACTTCTGGCAATAAACTTTTAGGAATATCGAAAATTTTTAAGAGTTCATCGTCCCAAGTTAAAGTGTTAATATTAAACAACATAGTTCGCGAAGCGTTTGTAATATCGGTTAAGTGCTTTTTTTTACCGGTTAAATTCCAAATTAGCCAAGAATCTACTGTTCCAAATGCTAATTCGCCATTTTCAGCTTTTTTTCTTGCATTTTTAACATTATCTAAAATCCATTTTATTTTTGTTGCAGAAAAGTAAGAGTCTATTTCTAAACCTGTTTTTTGTTTTATTGTTTCAGATAAGTTTTTGTTTTTAAGTTCGTTGCAGTATTCAGATGTTCGTCTGTCTTGCCAAACTATTGCGTTGTAGATAGGGTTTCCTGTTTTTTTATCCCAAATAATTGTGGTTTCTCTTTGGTTAGTAATTCCTATTGTTGCAATATCGTCGTCGTGAATGCCTAAATCGGCAATAGCTTCTGTAATAACGGTTATTTGCGATTTCCATATTTCTTTAGGCGAGTGTTCTACCCAACCATTTTGTGGAAAAATTTGTGGAAATTCTTTTTGGGCTGTGGCACATATTTCGGCTTGCTGATTGTAAATTATTGCTCTTGAGCTTGTTGTACCTTGGTCTAATGTTAAAATATATTTTTTCATAGTGCTTGGTTCAAAATTTATTTAACTATAAACTTTTCAGTTAGGTTAGTGTATTCAATTATTTGGTTTTCAATCCATTGTTGATTATAATTTAGTTCTTTGGCAATAATTGTAGCTACTGTTCTTGATGCTTTTATGCTATTTTTTGCATCTAAAAGAAGGCAACGGGTACGGCGAGCTAAAAAATCTTCAACGTTTCGGCACATTTCGTGGCGAACAGCCCAAACTATTTCTGCTTTATAGTGTTTGCAATTTGTTGAAATGTATTCATTTAGTGTTTCGTTTTTATTCATTAGGGCTTTAATATAAACTGAGTCTGAGCCGTAAAAATGAAGGTTGTCGTTTTCGTCGAACGATTTTATATAGCCGTGTATTGGCATTTTTTTGGTTACGCATTTTTTATTTTTTAAATTAGCCAATACAATTGCCTTATCAACAACATCTTGAGCCATTTTGCGATAGGTTGTCCATTTTCCTCCAGAAATTGTTAGTAATCCAGAAAATGTAACAGAAATTTTATGATTTCGAGATACGTCTTTTGTTTTTTTGCTTCCTTCTTCTGCTAAAACTAAAGGTCTTAGTCCTGAATAAACACTTAATATATCTTTTCTAAGAGGCTGTTTTTTAAGATATTGACCAACTGTGTTTAGTAAGAAATCTATTTCTTCTTCTAAAGCTGTTGGTTCAATTGAAATTGTTTTTATAAGAGTGTCGGTAGTTCCAACAATAAGTTTATTGTGCCAAGGTACTGCAAAAATAACTCTTCCGTCAGATGTTTTTGGAATCATAATGGCAGAGTCGCCATTATTGAATTTTTTGTCTAATATTAAGTGTATTCCTTGTGATGGGACAATAGTTTTTTTTGCTTTAGGATTATCGAATTTTAATATATTGTCGGTAAAAACTCCGGTTGCATTTATTACAATTTTAGCTTTTATTTTGTAAATTGTATTTGTCTCAATATCAATAGCTTCAACTCCAATTATGTTGCTGTTTTCGTCTTTAAGTAGGTTTGTAACTTTGCAATAATTTATAGGGTATCCGTTGTTGTCGCTCATTGTTTGGGCTAAGTTTATTGCTAAACGAGCGTCGTCGAATTGTCCGTCGTAATAAATTACGCCACCTGTAAGTCCTTCTTGTTTTAGGTTTGGAATTTCTTTTAGCACTTCTTCTTTGCTAATGTGAATTGATGGACCTAAGCCTAAATTTCCAGCCATTGCGTCGTAAAGTTTTAGTCCAACTGTGTAAAAAGTGCCGCCCCACCATTCGTAGTTTGGTATTATAAATTTCTGATTTTTAGATATATGTGGAGCATTTTGTAATAAGTACCCACGTTCTTTTAAAGCTTCAAAAACTAGCGAAACATCGCCTTGAGCGAGGTAACGAACACCTCCGTGAACTAATTTAGTGCTTTTGCTAGATGTTCCTTTAGCAAAGTCGAATTGTTCTAAAAGTAGTGTTTTAAGTCCGCGAGAAGCTGCATCTACGCCTATTCCCAAGCCTGTTGCACCTCCACCAATTACAATTATGTCCCAAATATTTGTTTTTTCAATTTGTTTTATTGTTGTTTGTCTGTTCATATTTATGGTTTTAAGTTCTATTTTGTCCTATTTTATAACCTTTTATTGCATAAAACAGAATAAATAGGTATGCAGGAATCATTACCCAGTAAGCGTTTTGGGGATTTGATAAGTCTGAAATTTTGCCCCAAAGTAAAGGTAGTATTGCTCCTCCAGAAATAGCCATAATAAGCAATGCTGAGCCGGTATTTATAAATTTTCCTAATCCGTGTATTGCTAGGGGCCAAACTGCGGGCCAAACTAATGCGTTTGCAATTCCTAATAAAGCTATAAATAGAACGGAGGTAAATCCGTTTGTGAAAATTGCAGCTAAAGTAAAAACAACTCCTAATATTGCTGAGTATTGTAGTGCTTTGTGTTGTGAAATTATTTTTGGGATTAAAACTATTCCTAAAATATATCCTAAAAGCATTGAAATCATTGTGTAGGTAGTAAACAATTTAGCTGTTTCTAATGGAATACCAATAGATTGTCCGTATCTAATAATTGTGTCGCCGGCAATAACTTCAACACCTACGTAAAAAAACAATGTAATTGCTCCTAAAATAAGATATGGAAATTGTAAAATGCTTGTTTTTTGAGTTTCAGAATCTGTTTTTTTATCATTTTCATTTTCGGTGTTTATGTTTGGTAGGTTTGTAAATTTTATTGCTATACCTATCAAAATTAGAACAATAGACATTACAATATATGGAATTATAACTCTGTTTGCTAATTCGTTTAAAACTGTGTTTTTTTCATTTATTGATAGCGATGGTAGCGAGTTAATAATGCTTTCATCTCCTTGTTTTACAATGAAATATGCTAATGCTAATGGGGCAATTGCACCTGCAAGTTTATTTGCAATTCCCATAATACTTATGCGTTTTGCTGCACTTTCTATTGGTCCTAAAATTGTTATGTATGGGTTTATAGCTGTTTGTAGTAATGCCATTCCTGAGCCAATTATAAAAAGTCCGGCTAAAAAATATACGTAAATTCTTGTAGTTGCAGCCGGAATAAAAATTAATGTTCCTAAAGCCATAATCCACAAAGAGAAGCTAATTCCTTTTTTAAAGCCTATTTTATCTAAAATCCACGATGCAGGTAGTGCGGCAAGTGTGTATGAAATGTAAAAGGCGAAAGTTACAAAAAGTGATTGAAAATTGGTTAATTCGCAGGCTGTTTTTAGGTGTGGAATTAACATTCCGTTTAGCCAAGTTATAAAACCTAAAATAAAAAATAGAGATCCTATTATTATGAGTGGCAATAAGTTTTTGTTTGTTTCCATAATTATTTAATTATAAAGTTATTACTTAAATTATTTAATTCAATAGTTCAATTGCTGTTTTTATTTCAATTCTATCGTTATTGTTAAATGCAGCTATAAAACAGTCTGTATATCCTAAATTTCTCATTTTGTCTCTTGTTTCGTAGGCTTGTTCAAGTGTTTTGTATTTTCCTACTGTATATTTGTATAAGCCTTCGTGGTAATATCTGTTTACAGCTAAGTTTTTAAATATTTTGTTGTTGGTTGATAGTTTTTGCTTTGAAGTTTTTATTTGTATTTTAAAATAAATGTTAGATTTGTTTAATTCTGTTATTGTGTTGCTGGCTAATAAATTGTCGGTTTTTTCTATTTTATGATTTAAAATCATAGCATATTTCTCGCGAGCTTCTTTTCTATAACAGGAGTTGAAATGCCACCATTCTGTTTGAATATTAAAGAAACCAGCTTTGTACATAATCTTTCGCAGTAGTTTTCTATTATTTATTATTTGTTTGGAAAGTTTTCCTGTTTTTAAGAATTTTTGTTCTAATATTGGGTATGCTAATTCTTCAAAACTATCAAAGTCTGTGCCCATATTTAATTCATTTCCAGCACTATCGGTAATTGTAATATCAACAGCAGCACCAAAGCAGTGAAGCGAGCCATATTTAGGGTTTGATAGGAATTTATATCTTTCGCTTTCTGGAATTTTAATGCTATCCCAAATTAGTTGTTGAATGCTTTGTGGACGGGTTGCATCGTAAATTAACAGGTTAAAGTTAGGGAAGGTATCGTGTAAAAATTTACTGGCTTTTGCCAATTTTTGGGCTACATAAGGCTGAAGGTATGCATTTTTAATGTTTCCATACATATTGAAACCCATTAGGTTACGTTTGCTGGCGTAGCGTAAATCTACTTTTATTGTGCTGTCTAATTTTTGAACGTTTATTAATCTGGAGTTAATAAATATTTTTTCTATATCGGAAGTGTCAATTTTTTTTTCTGGTGTTTTTTTAATTTCTATTTTTATTGTGTCGCTTTTAGTTACGGTGGGGTTTGTTTTCAAATCGTTTTGTAAAACGGTTTCGTTATTTTTACAAGACGATAAAAATATTATTAATAGAAATATAAAATAATGTTTTTTATTCATTTTAATATTATTAATTTAATTATTTAGGTTGTTAGTGTAAACAGCTAAAAATTAATTTAATATGATGTTGAAAATTAAAAAAAGAGGAATTCATTTTTAATTAATTCCTCTTTTATTTATTATTTTAAAACAATCATTTATTCTTCTTATACGTCTATATTTTCACTATCAGAATTTGTATTTTCAGAATTATCGTCGTTATATTCTGTTTCGCTTGTAGAGTTAATGTCTTCAATGTCTATTATCTCTTCGTCTGGAGTTTTTTCAACTTTGGCAATAGCTGCAATTTCGTCGTTGTTTGTTAGGTTTATTAATCTAACACCTTGAGTTGCTCTACCCATAACTCTTAGAGAATCAACAGATAAACGTATAGTAATTCCCGATTTGTTTATAATCATTAAATCGTCTTGGTCGGTAACGTCTTTAATTGAAATTAACTTGCCTGTTTTTTCGGTAATGTTAATTGTTTTAACGCCTTTTCCACCACGGTTTGTAACTCTGTAATCTTCAATAGATGAGCGTTTTCCGTATCCTTTTTCGGAGACAACTAGAACGTTTTGCTCGTTGTTTTCTATGCAAATCATACCAACAAGTTCGTCTGTTTCGTCGATTTTTATTCCTCTAACTCCCGAAGCATTTCTTCCCATAGGTCGTATTTTTGCTTCAGGGAAACGAATTGCTTTTCCGTTTCGTGCCGCCATCATAATTTCAGATGTTCCGGTTGTTAGTTTTGCTTCTAAAAGGGTATCGCCGTCTCTAACTAAAATTGCGTTAATTCCGTTTTGGCGTGGGCGAGAGTATGCTTCTAACAATGTTTTCTTAATAATTCCTTTTTTTGTTGATAGAATTATAAAATTGTTGTTTATATAATCTTCGTCGGTAAGTTTTCCTGTTAAGTTAATGAATGCTTTAACGTTATCGTCGCTTTCAATGTTTAGCATATTTTGAATTGCTCTACCTTTTGTGGTTTTTGAGCCTTCCGGAATATCGTAAACTTTTAGCCAAAATGCTTTTCCTTTTTCGGTAAATAGTAGCATTGTGTTGTGCATTGTTGCCGAGAACATGTATTCAATAAAGTCTTCTTCGCGAGTTGCAGAGCCTCTAGAGCCTCTTCCTCCACGGTTTTGTATTTTGTATTCGGAAAGTGGGGTTCGTTTTATGTATCCTAAGTGCGATATTGTAATAATCATTGTATCGTCAGAATAGAAGTCTTCTGGGTCAAATTCTTCGGCGTTTGGTAGTATTTCGGTTCTTCTTTCGTCGCCGTATTTTGTTTGTATTGCAACTAATTCGTCTTTAATTATGTTCATTCTTAGTTCAAAACTTGCAAGAATTGCTTTTAAGTCTTCAATAAGTTTCATTATTTCTTCGTATTCTGCACGAAGTTTATCTTGTTCAAGTCCGGTTAGTTGTCTTAAACGCATTTCAACTATTGCACGAGATTGAATTTCGGATAGATTAAAGCGTGTAATTAAGTTTTGTTTTGCCTCGTCGGGTGTTTTAGATGCTCTAATTATTCTTATTACTTCTTCAATATTATCGCTTGCAATTATTAGTCCTTCTAAAATGTGAGCTCTTTCTTCGGCTTTTTTAAGTTCAAATTGTGTTCGGCGAGTAACTACTTCGTGTCTGTGTTCAACAAAGTATTTTATTAGGTCTTTTAGGTTTAGAGTTTTTGGTCTGCCATTAACTAATGCAATGTTGTTTACTGAAAAAGCAGTTTGAAGTCCTGTGTATTTGTAAAGTTTATTAAGCATTACGTTTGCACTGGCATCTTTTTTAATGTCGTAAACTATACGCATTCCTTCGCGGTCGCTTTCGTCGTTTACGTTAGAAATGCCTTCTAATTTCTTTTCGTTTATTAGGTCTGCGGTTTTTTTAATTAGTTCGGCTTTGTTTACTTGGTAAGGTATTTCTGAAACTACTATTTTTTCGCGACCTTTTGAGTCAACTTCAATAAATGCTTTTCCGCGAACTACTATTCGACCTCTACCTGTTGCAAAAGCGTCTTTTACTCCTTGGTATCCGTGAATTATACCGCCTGTTGGAAAGTCTGGTGCTTTTACAATTTCTGTAAGTTCGTCTATTGTTACGTCGTTGTTGTCGATGTAGGCAATTATTCCAGATATTACGTCTTTAAGGTTGTGTGGAGGCATATTAGTTGCCATACCAACAGCAATACCTGAAGCTCCATTAACTAAAAGATTAGGTATTTTTGTAGGAAGAACTGTAGGTTCTTCTAATGTATCGTCGAAGTTTAGTTTGAAATCTACTGTGTCTTTTTCTAAGTCGGCTAATATTTCTTCGGCTATTTTTTTTAATCTGGCTTCGGTATAACGCATTGCGGCTGCGTTGTCGCCGTCAACAGAGCCAAAGTTACCTTGTCCGTCAACTAATGGGTATCTGAGCGACCATTCTTGTGCCATACGTACCATTGCTTCGTAAACTGAGCTATCGCCGTGTGGGTGGTACTTTCCTAATACTTCTCCGACTATTCTTGCCGATTTTTTATGTGCTTTTGAGGCTGTTATGCCTAATTCTGACATTCCAAAAAGTACTCTTCTGTGAACTGGTTTTAAACCGTCTCTAACGTCGGGAAGTGCTCTTGATACTATTACAGACATCGAATAATCGATGTATGCAGACCTCATTTCGTCTTCTATGTTTATTTGCAGTATTTTGCTGTTATCATCCATAAAATCAATTACTTATATTTCTTATTTGTAATTTGTAAATTTAGCTAAAATAAAGTTATAAATATGGTTTTTTCTTATTTGTTTTATCAACAAAATAGTGTTTATAATTAACTGTTAAAATGTATTGGTTTTATTATGTTTTAAAGGTTTTTT
>DYMG01000020.1 GCA_020721655.1 Paludibacter propionicigenes
CCCATGTGTCCATAAGAAGCACTTTCAGAATAAATGGGGTTTCTTAATTTTAATCGTTTTTCAATAGCAGCAGGTTTTAAATCAAAAATTGTTTTAATTTTTTCTGCAATTTGTCCGTCTGTTAAGCTAACTTTTGAAGTTCCATAAGTTGAAACAAAAACACCAACAGGTTCTGCAATACCAATAGCGTAAGAAAGTTGAACTAAAACTTCGTCGGCAACACCTGCGTGAACAATGTTTTTTGCTATATGACGTGCCGCATAAGCTGCCGAACGGTCAACTTTACTTGGGTCTTTTCCGGAAAAAGCACCACCTCCGTGAGCACCTTTTCCTCCGTAAGTATCAACAATAATTTTTCTGCCTGTTAAGCCTGTATCTCCGTGTGGACCACCAATTACAAATTTTCCAGTAGGGTTTACATAATATTTAATATCATCGTTAAATAAAGCCTGAATTTTTTCTGGAAGTTGCTTTTTTACTCGTGGAATTAGAATATTTATAACGTCGTTTTTAATTTCTGCAAGCATTGTATCGTCGTCGTTTTCAATAAATTCGTCGTGCTGTGTAGAAACTACTATTGTGTCAATTCTTTTTGGGGTATTGTCGTCGTTGTATTCAATAGTAACCTGCGATTTAGAATCTGGACGTAGATAAGGCATATCTTGGTTTTCTCTTCTAATTTTAGCAAGCTCTACAAGTATAAGGTGCGACAAATCTAAAGATAATGGCATATAATTATCTGTTTCTTTACTTGCATAGCCAAACATCATACCTTGGTCTCCGGCACCTTGTTCTTTATTTGCATTTTTGTTGTTATCGGAATCAACACCACGATTGATATCATCGCTCTGTTCGTGTATTGCCGAAAATACGCCACACGAATTGCCATCGAACATATATTCGCTTTTTGTATAACCAATTTTATTGATTACGTCTCTAGCAATTTTTTGAACATCAACATAAGCATTTGTGCTAACTTCTCCAGCTAAAACAACCTGTCCGGTAGTTACTAAGGTCTCAATTGCAACTTTCGACTTTTTGTCGTACGCTAAAAAATTATCTAATAATGCATCAGAAATTTGGTCTGCCACTTTGTCGGGGTGCCCTTCTGAAACTGATTCTGAGGTAAATAAGTATCCCATTTTTAATAATATTAATTTGTTATTTTTTAATTTTACTGAAATTGTGGGAATTAACTAAATAGACATCGAGAATGAAATGTCGGTTTAGCTTTTTTTAAGTGGTTGCAATCAACACAAATTATTCCACAAAATTCATTGCAAAGGTATTAAATATTTAATAATTATTACAAATTAATTAATGATAAAATTTAAAATATTAAGATAATTTAAATTTTTAGCAAGAAAAATAAGGCTACTTATCATAAAAATATAAAAATTAAATAATTTTAAATATTATACTAAAATATAAATATTACCTTTGCAAGTTAATAATTAAAACTTTAAAATGGGTAGAGTAATAGATACAGATACTAAAAAGAAATTAAAAGTTATCTTAGAAGCAATAGACGATAAAAAAGGAAATAATATTGTAAGTATTGATTTATCGAATATAGAAACAGCAGTAACAGATTATTTTGTAATAACAAATGCCGATTCTACAACACAAGTAAGTGCAATTGCTCACGAAATTGAAAAAGCGACAAGTAAAAAATTGAAAGAAAAAGTTTGGAAAAGTGAAGGATACGAAAATTTACAATGGGTTTTATTAGATTATGGTTCAATAGTAGTTCACGTTTTTCAAACACCATACCGCGAATTTTATAAGCTCGAAGAACTTTGGGCTGATGCGAAAATTAAAAAACACATATTTAATTAAATTTTATGGCAGAAGTAAACCATAATTCTGATAATAAGGAAAAAAAAGAAGAAAATAAAGATAAATCTATTTTCGGAAAAAATCTAAAAAATAATATTACAAAAGGCGAAAATAAACCTAAATTTAGTCCATACTGGATTTATGGTATTATTGCAGTTGTATTTATTATGTTAAATTTAATGAGTACAGGCTCAGATTTGCCAATAGTTGATTGGTATAAGTTTGAAGATACAATGCTTAAAACACACGATGTTTCAAGAATTGTTGTTGTTAATGGGAAATATGCCGAAATTTATATAAAAAAAGAAAAATTAACCGAAGAAAAATATAAAAACGCAGCTAATAAGGAAAGTAATCCTTTAACAGGAGGTGGAGCACAATACAAGCTACCAATTTTAGATGTAGCAATTTTTAGCGAAAAATTAGACGAGGCTCAAAAAGATTTCAATAAAGAAGAACGTGTTTCTGTTATTCCGGAAGATAGAAAAGATTTTTTTGGTGATATTTTAAGTTGGCTTTTACCAATAATAATTTTAGTTGCTATATGGATGTTTTTTATGCGAAAAATGACAGGAGCAAATGGAGGAAATCAAATATTTTCTATAGGAAAATCTAAAGCAAAAATGTTCGATAAAGGAAACAAACTTAATGTAGATTTTAACGATGTAGCAGGTTTAGAAGAAGCAAAAATTGAAATAAAAGAAATAGTAGATTTTCTAAAAAGCCCTGAAAAATACACTAATTTAGGAGGTAAAATACCCAAAGGAGCATTGTTAGTTGGTCCTCCGGGTACAGGAAAAACACTTTTGGCAAAAGCAGTAGCAGGCGAAGCTCACGTTCCATTTTTCTCACTTTCAGGTTCCGATTTTGTTGAAATGTTTGTTGGTGTTGGTGCTTCAAGAGTTAGAGACCTATTTAAGCAAGCAAAAGAAAAATCGCCATGCATTATATTTATTGATGAAATTGATGCAATTGGTCGTGCTAGAGGCAAAAACCCGAATATGGGTTCTAATGATGAGCGTGAAAACACTCTCAATCAGTTGCTTACCGAAATGGACGGATTTGGAGATAACAGTGGTGTTATTATTTTAGCCGCAACAAACAGAGCCGATATATTAGATAAAGCACTTTTAAGAGCAGGAAGGTTTGACAGACAAATTCACGTTGAATTGCCAGATGTAACAGAACGAGAACAAATATTTAAAGTTCACCTTAAACCATTAGTTCATTTAGATGCCGATGTAGATATTAAATTTTTATCAAAACAAACACCGGGCTTTTCTGGAGCCGATATAGCAAATGTATGTAATGAAGCCGCACTTATAGCTGCACGAAGAGATAATAAAACTGTTTCAAAACAAGATTTTTTAAATGCTGTTGACCGTATAGTTGGAGGATTAGAAAAAAGAAATAAAATAATAACAAAAGACGAAAAACGAACAATAGCATATCACGAAGCAGGACACGCAACAGTTAGCTGGCTTTTAGAATTTGCAAATCCACTAGTAAAAGTTACAATAATCCCTAGAGGAAAAGCATTAGGAGCTGCTTGGTACTTACCCGAAGAACGACAAATTACAACAAAAGAGCAAATGTTAGATGAAATTTGTGCAACACTTGGAGGAAGAGCTTCGGAACAAGTAAATTTTCAAAAAATATCTAGCGGAGCTCTAAACGACCTCGAAAAAGTTACAAAATACGCTTATGCAATGGTTAGTTATTATGGTATGAGCGATAAAATTGGTAATTTAAGCTTTTTCGATTCTACCGGACAAAACGAATACGGATTTACAAAACCATATAGCGAAAAAACTTCCGAAAAAATTGATGCAGCAGCTCAAGAAATTATAGAACAACAATATTTAAGAGCTCAAGATATTTTAAACCAAAATAAAGAGGGGTTAATCAAATTAGGCGACATTTTATTGGAAAGAGAAGTTATATTTGCGGAAGATTTAGAAGCAATTTTTGGAAAAAGAAATTGGGAAAGTAGGAGCGACGCACTTGACAAAGAAATAGAAAAAGATAAAAATGACGAAAAATTGCTTTCTGATAAAACTGAAACCATTAATAATAATTTAACCGATTCGGTAAATATTACTTAAAAGTAAAAAAATGAATGACTCAAAAGAAATAATAATTAAAAAAATAGCAAAAGAAAGACCTTTTAGTAAACTATTGGTAAAATCAAATGTTGAAATTTATAGCAATAAATCAACCGATTTGTTAAAAACATTTATTGCGGAAATAAATAAAGTTAACGGAAACGTAATTGTTTGCAATAACTTTAAAGATGCACAGCAAAATGTACTCGAATACATAAAAAATAATAACATTGAAGAAGTTTATACATTTATTGATGAAATTACCGAACTACTAAACACTAATGAAATAAAAGCATCAAATAATTTTAATGCAAACATACAAGCCTCAGTTACTTATTGCGAATATTTGTCGGCACGAACTGGAACTGTTATAGTATCATCAAACGTTACAGGTAGAAGATTAAATATTTTTGCACCAACCCATATAGTAATAGCAAAAAAATCGCAATTAGTAAACGATATAGCTCAAGGATTAGAAAAAATAAAAAATAAGTACGATTCATTACCAACACTTATTTCTTATATTACAGGACCAAGTAGAACTGCCGATATTGAAAAAACATTAATTATAGGAGCCCACGGTCCAAAAAAATTAATAGTATTTATTTATAACGATTAAATTTTATGCCGATACATTCATTAATACAAGGAATTGGTATTGGAATATTAGTATCGGCACCATTAGGTCCAATTGGTGTGTTAGTTATTCAAAAAACGCTTAATAAAGGTAAAACATCAGGATTAATAACAGGCTTTGGAGCCGCATCTGCAGACATATTTTATGCAATAATTGCAGCTTTTGGAGTAGCTATCATAACTAATTTTTTACAAACATACCAAAGCGAAATAAGGCTTATAGGCGGAGTAGTATTAATGTTTTTTGCATATCACACATTTACAACTAATGTTTTAAAGCAATTTAAAGCTAACATAATTGGAAAAAAGAATTTTCTTGCTGATTATTTCTCTACGTTTTTTCTAACAGCCTCAAATCCAGTACCTTTTATTGTTTTTGGAATTTCTTTTGCTTCGTTAGATATGTCGAAAAAAAATATTTATGATATAATGATTATTGTTTTAGGAATTATTGCAGGAGCAGTCTTATGGTGGATATTTTTAGTGTCGATAATTAATGCATTCCGACATAAATTTAGGCTAAAACAACTTTGGTGGGTTAATAAAATAACAGGAGTACTTATAGCTTTATTTTCTATTTTTATAGTACTATCGGTTTTTTTTAATATTACACCATAACGAATTTATAAAATATTCTTTATTGTCTGTGAAATTTTCAACTATTTCGAAGTCGTTTTTTTTAGCCAATTTATTTATTTCTAATTCCGTAAATTTTTTAGATTGCCCAATATAAATAGGCTCAAATTTATCAAAATGAACTATTAAATTCAGATTTTTAATAAAAACATCTTGATTTAAAAGGCTAATAAAATACCATTTAAATTTTCCATTTACAGGATTGTAATTTGTGTAATACTTAAAATTATCAATAACTAAATTACCTCCAAGCTCAGAGTTTATTCTTGTTAGCAAATGCTTGCACCATAAGTTGCAGGTATTATGATAGGCATTGTAAATAATTTCAGGATTCTTTTTTAAATCAAAACCAATAAATAAAAAATCGTTGTGATTTAAAATTGCAGAAAGTTTTTTTAAGAAAACAATAG
Organism: Paludibacter propionicigenes; assembly: GCA_020721655.1. Taxonomy (GTDB): domain Bacteria; phylum Bacteroidota; class Bacteroidia; order Bacteroidales; family JAFGXI01; genus DYMG01. The sequence continues at coordinate 5,627 of DYMG01000020.1, forward strand.
TTTCGCTTTTGTTTAGCCCACCAATACTGCTACCAATAAATAAAACAATGTTTTTTAATCCGTCAGATTTAATATCGTTTAAAGCATCAAAATAATCCTTTTTTTGGGGTAAAATATTTAGTTTTGGAAATTTAACCGAAAACTTTGATATTAAATCATTAATATACTTTTCACTAAAATCTATCGGGATATAATTGAAATTGTAATTTAAAGATAACAGTTCATCAATCAATATAGAAGTTTTTGTAGCATCTCCGGCACCAAATTCAATCAAATTAAATGGTTTGTTATCTAAATTTAATAGACCAATTATTTGCTTTTTATAATTATTAAAAATTTCAGTTTCACTTTTATAAACATAATAGTCTTCATTAATCATTAATTCTTGAAAAAAATTACTACCAATTTCATCATAATAATCTCTATCCGGAATAAATTTATTTTTAGAAGTAAACCCTTTTTTAATATCATTTGCAAAAAAAATATCCATACATCAATAAATTAATGATCAAAAATATAAAAACTATTTTAATAAAAAATAAATAGGCAATCAAAAATATTAAGTGTAATATCTTGTAAATAAGCTATATAATTAGCAATAATATTTTGTGAAGAAAAAAATGAAAATAATGTATATAAAACATTTATTTTTTTTTGTATTTATACTAACTTCGCAATGTTTTTTAAGAAAATATTTTTTAACTAAATATAATAGAATGTCAAATAAAAAATTTATAACATGCGACGGTAATCAAGCAGCTGCACATGTTTCTTACATTTTTAGTGAAGTTGCGGCTATTTATCCTATTACGCCATCATCAAATATGGCTGAATATGTTGATGAATGGGCAGCATCAGGAAGAAAAAATTTATGGGGAGAAACCGTAAGAGTTGTAGAAATGCAATCAGAAGGTGGTGCTGCCGGAGCTGTTCACGGCTCATTACAAGCCGGTGCATTAACCTCAACATATACAGCATCTCAAGGATTACTTTTAATGATCCCTAATATGTATAAAATTGCTGGAGAACTATTACCAGGCGTTTTTCACGTTAGTGCAAGAAGTTTAGCCGCTCAAGCATTATCAATATTTGGAGACCACTCCGATGTTATGAGTGCACGCCAAACAGGATTTGCATTTTTGGCAACAGGAAGTGTTCAAGAAGTTATGGATTTAGCTCCTGTAGCTCACTTATCAGCCATAAAAGGACGCTTACCATTTGTTCATTTTTTCGATGGTTTCCGTACATCTCACGAAATTCAAAAAGTAGAATATTTCGATAACGATGATTTAAGAGATTTGGTTGATTACGAAGCATTGCAAAAATATAGAGACAACGCTCTTAATCCAGAACACCCAGTAACAAGAGGTACAGCACAAAACCCAGATGTGTATTTTCAAGCACGAGAGGCACAAAACAAATATTACGATGCTCTTCCAGATTTAGTAAACGAATATATGAAAGAAATTTCTAAACGTTGCGGAAGAGATTACAAACCATTTACATATTACGGATCACCAGATGCCGAAAATATTTTAGTTGCAATGGGTTCCGTTACCGATGTTATTAAAGAAACTATAGACCATTTATTAGCTCAAGGTAAAAAAGTTGGATTAATCTCAGTTCACTTATATCGCCCATTTTCAAGCAAATATTTCTTCAATGTTTTACCAAAATCAGTAAAGAAAATTTCAGTTTTAGATAGAACAAAAGAACACGGTGCAAATGGCGAACCTCTTTATTTAGACATAATAGAAATGTTCTATAATAGAGAAAATAAGCCAACAATAATTGGAGGAAGATACGGACTATCATCAAAAGATACAACACCTTCACATATTATATCTATATACAATAATTTAGAATTAAAAGAACCAAAACACGGCTTCACAGTTTCAATTGTTGATGACGTTACATTTAAATCGTTACCAATATTACCTGAAATAAGCTTAAGTTCTGATGATACCTTTGAAGGTAAATTCTACGGTTTAGGTTCTGACGGAACAGTTGGTGCAAATAAAAACTCAATTAAAATTATTGGAGATACTACAGACTTATACGCACAAGCATATTTTGCTTACGATTCAAAAAAATCTGGTGGTTTTACAGCATCGCACTTACGCTTTGGAAAAGACCCAATACGCTCGCCATATTTAGTAGGAACACCAAACTTTGTTGCTTGCCACGTACCAGCATATTTAACTCAGTACGATATGCTTAGAGGAATTAAAGAAAACGGAACATTTTTAATGAACAGCCCTTGGGATACAGAAACTACAAAAGCAAATTTGCCCGATTTCATTAAAAAAATATTAGCCGATAAAAAAATTAAATTCTACACAATTAATGCAACACAAATTGCCAAAGAAATTGGATTAGGAAATATGACTAACACAATTCTACAATCGGCATTCTTTAAAATTGCAGAAATTATACCTTATCAACAAGCTGTAGAACAAATGAAAAAATTCATTGTTAAATCTTATGGCAGAAAAGGTGAGAAAGTTATAAATATGAACAATGCCGCTGTTGATAGAGGCGGAGAAATTACCAAAATTGAAGTGCCTTCAGAATGGAGCAATATTAAAACCAACGGCTTTAAAATTGTAAGAGAAAAAGAAGTTCCAAAATTTATTTCAGAATTTTGCGATCCAATTAACGCACAAACAGGCGACGATTTACCAGTAAGTGCATTTAACGGAATAGAAGACGGTACACTTCCTCAAGGAACAGCAGCATACGAAAAACGTGGAGTAGCAGTAAGCATTCCAGAATGGAATTCAAGTACTTGTATTCAATGTAATCAATGCGCCTACGCTTGCCCTCATGCAGCAATTCGTCCATTCTTATTAACCGACCAAGAAGCTGAAAAAGCACCAAGCAATATGTCTGTAATTCAAGGCATTGGAGCAACAAAAGAGTACAAATTTAGAATACAAGTTTCCCCATTAGATTGTACAGGTTGTGGCGTTTGCGTTGATGTTTGTCCATCAAAACCAAACTCTTTAGAAATGAAGATGTTGCTTGAGAGGAAAGAAATAGAAGTTCCTCGTTGGGATTATTTAAACGATGTTGTAGGATACAAAGAAAATGTAGTTCCTAAAGATAAAACATTTAAAAATTCACAATTTGCACAACCACTTTTTGAATTCTCAGGAGCTTGTGCAGGTTGTGGAGAAACTCCATACATTAAAACCGCAACACAACTATTCGGAGAAGATATGCTAATTGCTAATGCAACAGGTTGTTCGTCTATTTATGGAGGTTCTAACCCTGCAACACCATACACCAAAAACCAAATTTCCGGACACGGACCTGCTTGGGCTAACTCATTATTCGAAGACAACGCAGAATACGGATTTGGAATGGCTTTAGCAAATAACAAACTTCGTGATAGAATTGCTGACCGTATGGAAAAAGCACTTGCAGAAAACATTTCTTCAGAACTAAAAGAAGGCTTTAAAGAATGGTTAGATAACATTCATAGCACTTTAAGAACAAAAGAAATATCGGCAAAAATAATTCCATTGATGGAAAAAGAAAATAATGCTAACGTAAAAGAAATTATGGGATTAAAGCATTATTTAGTTAAAAAATCGCAATGGATTATTGGTGGCGACGGTTGGGCTTATGATATTGGATTTGGCGGATTAGACCATGTTCTTGCTATGGGCGAAGATGTTAATATTCTAGTTTTAGATACCGAAGTTTACTCAAACACCGGCGGACAAGCATCTAAATCATCACAAATATCGCAAGTAGCTAAATTTGCCGCATCAGGAAAACGTCCAAGTAAAAAAGATTTAGGACTTATGGCTGCTTCTTACGGACACGTTTATGTTGCACAAGTTGCAATGGGAGCAAGCTACGGACAATATTTTAAAGCACTAAAAGAAGCTGAGGCTTATCCTGGACCGTCATTAATAATTGCTTATTCACCTTGTATTGCACACGGAATAAAAGGAGGTATGAGCCAAACAATGACAACAGAAAAAGAAGCCGTAGAATCTGGATATTGGACACTTTTTAGATACAATCCTATGTTAGAAAAAGAAGGTAAAAATCCATTTGAAATAGACTCTAAAGAGCCTCAATTCGATAAATTTATAGATTATTTAAAAGGTCAAGTTAGATTCTCTTCACTTGCAAAAGTTATTGGAGACGAAGAAGCTAATAAAGCTTTTGAAGCTTCAAGAAAAAGTGCAGAATGGAGATACAAACAATATAAACTTAAAGCAGCTCAAAATTATTCAATTTAAAATGTAGCTATTAAAAATTAAAATGCCGAATATATTTATTCGGCATTTTTTTTATAAAATAAATTAAGTCTAAAGTATATTTTGTACATTTGTAATATGTTGCAAGCATTTATAACATTACAGTTTTTTGATATTGTAGATATATTAATAACAGCATTCTTATTATATCAACTTTATTTGCTATTGAAAGGCACAATTGCAATCAATATTTTGATAGGAGTAACAACAATTTATTTCTTTTATGTGCTAGTAAACGCACTAAATATGAAATTGTTAAGCTCAATAATTGGACAATTTATGGGTGTAGGAGTTATAGCTATGATTGTTGTTTTTCAACAAGAAATACGTCGCTTTTTTCTGCTAATAGGTTCACGTTATTTAAAATCATCAACAAAATTTAAACTAAATAAATATTTTTCAAGCTCAGAATTTAAACCAAATCTTCAAATTGCCAATATTTTAGGCGAAACATTAATAAGTATGTCTAAAAACAAAACAGGAGCTTTAATTGTAATAACTAAGCACTCGGCATTAGAACATATAATTAATTCAGGGGTTAGAATAGATTCTGAAATATCAAAAAGTTTAATAAAAAGTATTTTCTTTAAAAACAGTCCTTTACACGATGGGGCAATGGTTATTTCAAAAAATAGAATTGCCGCAGCCAAATGTATGTTGCCAGTAAGTCAAAGAACCGATGTCCCTGCTCAATACGGTCTTAGACACCGCTCGGCTGTCGGAATTTCTGAAAATACAGATGCACTTGTGCTTATTGTTTCTGAAGAAACAGGTAGAATATCATATTCGCTTGAAGGAAAATTAATTAAATTATTTAGCATTGATGAAATAATAGACATTTACACACAAAATGTTAATTAAAATTAAAAATGTTAATTAAAATAATTCTAAATAATTTTTTCACTTAACTTTGTGGCAAAAATTAAATATGAATACTAGGAAAATCAAACACATATTTTTTTGGATAATAGCAATAACGATAACAGTTTCTTCAGCTATTTATCAGAAAAAAACCGGACCAACTTATCCAAAAACAGTAGAAGTTAATTTTTCTGGCGAAAATTATAAATTTAATCTAATTAGAAGCTCCGAAATAGGAACACCTTGCGATATAAATATTGATTTAAAAGGAAATACAGAAATAACAGGTAGCGTATTTTATAAAAAATATAAAGTAAACGAACCTTGGACAGAACTAAAGCTAAAAGAAAAAACAATAAACAAAAAAGCTTTCTTTGGAAAAGGAGATGAACAAAAAGTGCTTTCGGAAACGTTACCATCTCAACAAGAAGCCGGTAAACTAGAATATTTTTTAGAACTCAATAAAAATGGAGCTATACAATTTGTGGAAAAAGAAAACCCAGTAGTTATTAGATTTAAAGGAGCAGTACCTACATATGTATTATTACCACATATAATATTTATGTTCCTTACAATGTTATTTGCGTCAATAACATTTATATATGTGTTGGCAAAAAATACAAAAAATACAAAAAAATACGCATACTTCACATTTTTCTCACTAATAATTGGCGGAATGATTTTAGGTCCAATAGTTCAAAAATATGCATTTAGTGAATTTTGGACAGGAATACCATTTGGTTGGGATTTAACCGACAACAAAACATTAATAGCCTTTGTTGCTTGGACTATAGCTATTATATTAAATTTAAAAAAACAAAGACCTTTGGCTTATATTATATCAACACTAATACTTTACGCAGTTTTCACAATACCTCATTCTGCATTCGGGTCGGAACTAAACTACGAAACAGGAAAAATAACTCAAGGAATTGTAATACAGAATTTTATGATTTTTTAAAACTATTTATACTTTAATTGCATTAAATTCAAATAAAATAATATAAATTCGCAAAAAATTTAATAAATAAAAAAAAATGAAAACTTTTCCAATTTTATTAGCACTAGCATTTGCAGTGCTTGTTTCTTGCAATAAAGGAACAGACAAAAATGTGGCATTATCAACACAAAAAGACTCAGTTAGTTATGCTTTAGGTATTGATATAGCTACAAACTTAAAAACATCTTTCGATACTCTTAATTTGGAAGCTTTTTATCAAGGTATTAAAGACATTTATATTGATACTGCTGGATTATTTGACGACAAAAAAGCTCAAGAAATTATTATGAGATATATGAAGCAAGTACAAGATGAAAAAAGTAAACCACTTATTGCAGAAGGTGAAAAATTTCTCACAGAAAATGCAAAAAAAGAAGGTGTAAAAACAACACAAAGCGGTTTGCAATACGAAGTTATTTCTGAAGGAACAGGAAATAAACCTGCTTTAACAGACGAAGTAAGCGTAAACTATACAGGAACTTTAATAGACGGAACTGTTTTTGACAGTAACAAAGATAAAGCTCCAGTTACATTTCCTCTAAATGGAGTTATTCCTGGCTGGTCAGAAGGTATTCAGTTAATGAATGTTGGCTCAAAATATAAATTTTATATACCTTACAACTTAGCTTATGGCGAAAGAGGTGCAGGAAATGTAATTAAACCATACTCAACATTAATTTTTGAAGTAGAACTTTTATCTTCAAAAAAAATTGAAGAAAATAAAGAAATGAAATAATTATGAGATTAGTAGCAATTATTTTAATAACTAGTTTAATAGCATTAACAAATGCTTTTTCACAAAAAAAAGGTAACGCAATGAAATTTAAAACCGAGTTAGATACAGTAAGTTACGCTTTAGGAATTGATGTTTTTAATAATTTAAAACAAAACGGATTAGATAATATAAATATTGAAGCATTTTCTCAAGCAATGCTCGATGCACAAAAAAACAATGAATTACCTATCGACCCAAATCAATCAAAACAAATTGTTCAAAATTATTTTGGTAAAATTCAAGCCGAAAAAAATAAACCTCTAATTCAAGAAGGAGCAAAATTTTTAGCTGAAAATGGAAAACGCAAAGAAGTTGTTACAACAAAAAGCGGTTTACAATACGAAGTAATAAAAGAAGGAAACGGTACACACCCAACATTAACCGACAAAGTTAAAGTTCATTACCATGGAACTTTGTTAGACGGAACTGTTTTCGATAGCTCTGTAGATAGGGGAGAACCTATAAGTTTTGGAGTAACTCAAGTAATTAAAGGTTGGACTGAAGCTCTTCAATTAATGAGTCCTGGTGCAAAATATAAATTGTATATTCCTTACGACTTAGCTTATGGCGAAAGAGGTGCAGGTGGAAGTATTAAACCTTTTGCAACATTAATTTTTGAAGTTGAATTAATAGAAATAGAAAAATAGTAAATTTAATTACCATACAAAAAATAAAAAAGGCTCAATTTTGAGCCTTTTTTATTAATACCAAATTGTTAATATGTTGTACAAATCAATATAATAAAACAATCATTTATACTATACTTTTGTAAACAAATAAATTATAATAAAAAATGAAAAACACAATTATATTAATTTCAATAATATTATTTATTAATAATAATAATGCCATAAGTCAGAACAAAATACCATCAGAAAAACCAAAACTAATTATAGGAATAGTAATTGAACAAATGCGATATGACTACATAAACAGATTTTGGGAAAAATTTGAAAAAAACGGATTTAAAAGATTAATAAACGAAGGCACATTTTGCAAAAATACAAACATAAATTATATGTTTACCCAAACAGCACCCGGTATAGCATCAATATATACAGGAACAACACCATCAATGCACGGAATAATTGCAAACGATTGGTACACATCATTAGGAAAAAAAGAAAAAAACGCAGTAGTTGATGCCAATTTTAAAGCAATTGGAACAAATAATAAAAATGGGAACTTTAGCCCTGTAAACATCTTAACAACAACAATTAACGACGAATTAAAAATCTCAGACCGAAAATCAAAAGTATATAGCGTATCTATTAGCGAACTATCATCAGTATTGGGTGGCGGACATTTAGCAAACGGCTCATTTTGGTGGGACGAAGAATCGGGAAAATGGATAAGCTCAACATATTACTATAAAGACAGTTTGCCTAATTGGATAAACGAATTTAACAATAAACTATTTCACGAAACATATTTAGCAAAAGAATGGAACACACTTTTGCCAACAAACCAATATACCGAAAGTACTTTAGATTCAGCTAAATACGAATATGGAATAGGGAAAAACAGACAAACTTATTTCCCATACAATATTGCAGAAATGTCGAACATACTAAAAACCAACAAAAGCTACAGCTTACTTAAAGATATTCCTTTTGGAAATAATTTTACCAAAGACTTTGCAATAGCAACAATTGTAAATGAAAAATTAGGCAAAGATGAACATACAGACTTTATATCAATTTCGTTCTCTCCAACCCAAAATATTGGACAAAAATTTGGACCAAACTCTGTTGAAATAGAAGACACATACCTTAGAATAGACAAAGAACTATCACATTTTTTAACCTTTATAGACGAAAATATTGGCAAAGAAAATACACTTGTATTTTTAACATCAGACCACGGAGTTGCCGAAATACCAAAATATTTAGACGAAATAAAAATACCATCGGGGAAATTTAATGCCAATTATTCAATGGCAATACTAAAAACATATCTAAACGCAATTTATGGCGAAGGCGATTGGGTTTTAAAATATACCGACCAACAAATATATTTGAACACAAACTTAATTGAAGATTCTAGACTTTCTTTAAAAGATATACAAGACAAAGTAGCTCTATTTATGCTTCAATTTGATGCCATAGCAAGTGCAATAACATCAACACAAATGGTACAATCTAACTTCACAGATGGAGTATTCAAAAAAATGCAAAACTCTTTTAACCAAAAACAATCTGGCGATGTAATGATAAATTTAAAACCAGGATATATTGAAGATGTTAAATATGCAACATACTCAAACTCACCATACACTTACGACTCTCATATTCCACTTATTTGGTACGGTTGGAAAATAAATCGCCGAACAATTTATAGAGATATAAATATTACAGATATAGCACCAACAATATCATCACTACTAAATATTTCATTTCCAAATGGATATACAGGTAAGCCAATTTTTGAACTATTGGAAAATAAATAAAACACTTATAACTACAATTAAAATAATAAATGAGGTCAGGCTAAAAAGTTATAAAGTTGAAAGTTTATAAAGTTAAATTATTGATAATAAGAGTTTTAATTCAAATTTACAATAATACATAAAGTCCTGATAATTAAATACATAACCTATTTAATGAAAATTAAACTGACTTTTTATACCGTACTTATAAATTAATAAAAATGTTTTTAAATTCTACACAATAAAAAAATGACACATATATTAACATTTATTACGAAAAAATTCCAGTAATTTTAGTACCTTAGCAAAATTTAAAAATAAATAATTAGATGTCGTTTATTGAAGATAAAATTATTAGTGAAGGCTTAACTTTTGATGACGTATTGTTGGTTCCAGCATACTCTGAAGTTATTCCAAGAGATACGGATATATCAACATTTTTTACCAAGAAAATTCAATTGAAAGTCCCAATTGTTTCGGCAGCTATGGATACAATAACCGAATCGGCACTTGCAATGGCTATTGCAAGAGAAGGAGGAATAGGTGTTATTCATAAAAATATGAGTATTCAAGCTCAAGCAAAAGAAGTGAAAAAAGTAAAAAGAGCCGAAAATGGAATGATTTACGACCCAGTTACAATAAATCCGAACGAAAACGTAGGCAAAGCCCTATTAATAATGAAAGAATTTAAAATTGGAGGAATACCTGTTGTTGAAAACACTAAACTAGTTGGAATTGTTACTAATAGAGATTTACGCTTTCAAGACAATTCTGATAAAAAAATTAGCGAAGTAATGACAACAAAGCTAATTACTACAAAATTAGGAACTAACTTAGAACAAGCAGCCAAAATTCTTGAAGAATATAGAATAGAAAAATTGCCAGTAGTTGACGATAATTTTTCACTAAAAGGATTACTAACATATAAAGATATTTTTAAAGCTAAAGACCGACCAAATGCTTGCAAAGACGAAAAAGGACGACTAAGAGTTGCCGCAGGTGTTGGAATTGCTGCCGATACCATGCAAAGAATAGACGCTTTAGTTGCTGCCGATGTTGATGCAATTGTTATAGATACAGCTCACGGACATAGCAAGGGCGTTATAGAAATGCTTAAAAAAGCAAAGGAAAAATATCCAAATTTGGAAATTATAGTAGGCAATATAGCAACAGGCGAAGCCGCTATTGCGTTAGTAAAAGCTGGTGCCGACGCAGTAAAAGTAGGAATAGGTCCCGGTTCTATATGTACAACCAGAATAGTTGCTGGAGTTGGAGTTCCACAATTATCAGCAATATACGACGTAGCAAAAGCCCTAAAAGGAACCGGAATTCCAGTAATTGCTGATGGAGGACTAAGATACTCAGGAGATATTGTAAAAGCATTAGCCGCAGGAGGAAATACTGTAATGATAGGCTCTATGATTGCAGGAGTTGAAGAATCTCCGGGTGAAACAATAATATTTCAGGGACGAAAATTTAAATCATACCGAGGAATGGGTTCAATAGAAGCTATGCAAAAAGGTTCTAAAGACCGCTATTTTCAAGATGCAGAAGATGATATTAGCAAATTAGTTCCAGAAGGAATAGAAGCAAGAGTGCCATTTAAGGGAAATTTATCGGAAGTAATTTACCAATTAGTTGGAGGTCTTAGAGCTGGTATGGGATATTGCGGAGCAAGCTCTATTGAACAACTTCATAATGCACGATTTACAAAAATTACAAGCTCCGGAATTAATGAAAGCCACCCTCACGATGTAACTATAACACGTGAAGCACCAAACTATAGTAGATAAAATAAAACCAAATAAAAATAAAAATAAAAAAAATGAAAAAAAATAGTGTAATAATATTATTTTTACTAACCTTAAGTTTTTCGTCGATAGCACAAGAAACAAATTACGACGACAATTCAATATTAATGACAATTGGTAATAAAAAAATTGCAAAAGGCGAATTTTATAGAATTTACAGTAAAAACAACACAAATGCAGAAGTAAAATCGGTAAAAGAATATTTAACTTTGTTCGAGAACTTTAAATTAAAAGTTATTGAAGCCGAAAATTTAGGATTAGACACCCTCAAAAATTTTAAACGAGAACTAAGCGGTTACATAGTTCAGTTAGAAAAACCTTATTTTACAGATAGTACAGTAGATGAGAAACTAATAGCAGAAGCTTACGAAAGATCAAAATACGATGTTAGAGTTTCGCATATTTTAATTAAATTAGCACCAGACGCACTACCAGCCGACACTCTAAAAGCATATAACAAAATAAAATCGTTGCTTAATTCAATAAACACCAAAAAAAGCACTTTTGAAGAAGTTGCCAAGAAAAACTCTGACGACACATACACAGCAACAAAAAAGGGCGACTTAGGCTTTTTTACTGTTTTTCAGATGGTTCATGAGTTTGAAACTAACGCATATAATACAAAAGTAGAGGAAATATCCAAAATTTTCAGAACAAAATTTGGCTATCACATACTTAAAGTTACCGACAAAAGACCAGCTTTTGGAGAAATAAAAGTAGCACACATTATGGTTGCAGTTCCCGAAAATGCCGACTCAACAAAAAAAATTGAAACTCGCAAAAAAATTGAAGATATATACAAACAACTACAAAATGGCGAAAATTTCGCAAACTTAGCCTTAAAAAACTCAGACGATAAAGGCTCAGCATCAAAAGGTGGCGAGTTAGATTGGTTTGGAACAGGAAGAATGGTTCCCGAATTTGAAGCAGCCGCATTTAACTTGAAAAATAAAAACGATTATACACAACCAATAAAAACAAATTTTGGCTGGCACATAATTAAACTTATCGATAAAAAAGAACCAAAATCTTTACAAGACCAAAAAGAATATATTAAAAATAAACTTTCTAAAGATGCTCGTGCCGACCAAAGTAGAGTGGTTGTAATTTCCAGATTATCAAAAGAATACAAACTTAAAACAAATACAGAACAATTAAAAGAAATTTATAAATTTTACGACACCAAATCAACAGACATTATAAAACTTACCGATTCTATTATAAATACTTACACTGGTGTAGTTTTAACTTTAGGCGACACAATAATTTATTTGAAAGATTTTGCAAAATATATTAGAACTCATGCAGGCAAAGACGTTAGAAGCGAAAATCCAGACGTTTTTGTGTACAATAAATTTAAAAAATTTACTGATGATTGCGTAATAAATTACGAAAAAACAAAACTTGAAAGTAAATACCCCGATTTTAAATACCTTGTAAAAGAATACCACGATGGCATTCTTCTATTCGATTTAACCGATAAAACTGTTTGGAGCAAAGCAATATCTGATACTGTTGGACTAGAAAATTTTTATCAAAAAAACAAAAGTAAATTTATGTGGGACAGTAGATTAGATGTAACATATTATACAGTTCCAAATACATACTACCAAAAAGCAATTAAAATAGCCGAAAAACAATTATCGCAAGATAAAGCCTTAGCAGAGCTACAAAAATTAGCAAAAAAAGATACATCTGCAGTTTTTTTAGTAGAAGACAAAAAAATATCTAAAGGCGATAACGAAAAAATTGATAACTCGACAATAGAAAAGGGAATTTTAGAACTAGAAAATGTTGATAATGTTGTAAAATTTATTTATATAAAAGGTAAATTGCAACCAATGCCTAAAGAATTGAATGAAATAAAAGGCTTAATTACAGCCGATTATCAAAATTATTTAGAACAAGAATGGATAAAAGAACTACGAAATAAATATAAAATTGAAATAAATAACGATGTTTTAAACTCGATTAAATAATTAAAAAAATATTACTTGCCTCATTATACGAGGCAAGTTTTTTTTAAATGAAAATAAAAATAATATATATAATTGTAATAATGCTTATTGTAACAATATTATCGTGCAATAACAACATTAAAAAAGAAGACGACAATTCCATCATAGCAAAAATAGGAGAGAATTATCTTTATTATAATCAAATTTTTATACCAAATAATATAACAGACACAGCCGAATTTATAAAAAATGAAACTAACAAATGGATAAAAAATCAATTGCTATACATAGAAGCTGTTAAATACCTGCCAAAAGAAGAAAAAGAAGCAATAGAACCTTTAATAAACGACTACAAACAACAACTTTACATTAATTCTTACATTGATTTGTACGTTAAAACAAAACTCGACACAATAGTTACAAACAATGAAGTTTTTGAATACTACAATAAAAATAAAATTTTTTACAAACTCCCAGAAAATATTGTGAAAGCAATATTTATAAAAATACCAGCCAATGCACCAAAAATAAACAAAATTGAAAATTTGTTGAAATCAAAAAAAGAAAAAGATGTTGAAAAATTGAACATTTATTGTGCAAAATACGCAGAAAAATTCGACGATTTTAAAGGAAATTGGGTAGAATTTTCAGAAGTATTAAAACTTATTCCCAATCAAATAGAAAATTCAACATCAACACTTAAAAACAAACATATTTTAACCTCAAAAGATAGTTTATATTACTATTTTATTGATATATATGACTATAAACTAGAAAAAGATACAACACCACTTATATTTGTTAAAAATGAAATAATAGAACAAATAAGCAAAAAAAAGAAAAAAGATATCATAAAAAAACTCGAATACGATTTAATGAAAGATAACGAAAATAAAAAAACAATAGAAATACTTAATAAATAAATCATTAAATGAAAAAAATAACAATATTATTATCAATAATTATTTCACTAAATATTTTTTCACAAACCGAACAAAAAGTTATTGATAGAATTATAGCAGTTGTGGGAAAAAACATAATATTAGAATCAGATGTAGAAAACCAATATTTGCAATACAAACAGCAAGCTGTTGATTACAACGGCGATATTAAATGTAAAATATTTGAAGATTTATTATTTAGTAAACTACTTTTAGACCAAGCCCAATTAGATAGTATAGAAATATCGGAAAATGAAATTGAAGACAATTTAGACCGACGAATTAGATACTTTGTTGCACAAATTGGCTCTGAAGAAAAACTCGAAGAATTTTATGGCAAATCAATAGCAGAAATAAAACAAGAATTTAGAGACGTACTGAAAAATCAAATGTTAGTTGAACGAATGCAATCCGATTTAACAAAAGATGTAAAAGTTACACCATCAGAAATACGAAAATTTTACGATGAAATTCCTAAAGACAGCCTTCCAAAAATTCAAGCATCAACAAAATTTCAGCAAATAGTAGTAATACCAAAAATAAGCGAAAAAGAAAAACTTCAGGTAAAAGAACAACTTCGCGATTTTAAAGAAAGAATTAAAACCGGCACTAAATTCTCCGCATTAGCAGTACTTTACTCTGAAGATCCAGGCTCGGCAAAAAAAGGAGGCGAATTAGGCTTTGTTGGACGAACCGACTTAGTTCCAGAATTTGCAGCCGTTGCATTTAAACTAAAAACCCCAGACGAAGTATCAAAAGTTGTAGAAACAGAATACGGATTTCATATAATTCAACTAATTGAACAAAAAGGCGAAAAAATTAATGTACGTCATATTCTACTAAAACCCAAAGTTTCTTTCGAAGAATTTAACAAAGCTCAAAGACGTATAGATAGCCTACACGCAATAGTTTTAGCAGATACCATAACTTTTGAAGAAGCTGCAAAACGCTATTCTGACGACCGCGACACAAAATTTAATGGTGGTTACATAATAAACCAAGAAACAGCTACAACATCTTTTACCGATGAACAAATTGACCCAGCTTTAGCATATAATATTAAAGGTGTTGCAGTTGGCAACATAACAAGAACTTTTAGAACAAAAAATGAAAAAGACCAAGATGTTTTAAAATTTGTAAAAACACAATCTAAAACAAACGCCCATTCTGCAAATATTTCAACCGATTATAAAATAATTCAAGAAATGTGCATAGCAACAAAAAAACAAAAAGAAATACTTAAATGGGTGGAAAATAAACAAAAAAACACCTATATGAAAATAGATAAATCGTATTCAAATTGCAATTTTGAATCTAAAGGTTGGGTTAAATAATATAAACAAATATAATTTTTTTTTGATGAATAACTTTAAATCAGACACAGACGCAATAAACACTTTAAGAGACGATTATAAAAAATTAACTCAAGAAATAAGCAAAATAATTGTTGGGCAAGACGAAACAATAAAAGAAGTATTGATTTCAATCTTTGGAAAAGGACATTGCCTACTAATAGGAGTTCCGGGATTAGCAAAAACGCTGTTAGTTACAACAATATCGGAAGTATTAGGCTTAGACTTTAAACGAATACAGTTTACACCCGATTTAATGCCATCAGACATTATAGGAACAGAAATATTAGGCTCTGATAGAAATTTTAAATTCATAAAAGGACCAATTTTTTCAAATTTTATTCTTGCCGACGAAATAAACCGTACACCACCAAAAACACAAGCCGCACTTTTAGAAGCAATGCAAGAAAAATCGGTAACAACAGCAGGCAGAACTTTTGAATTAGAAAAACCATTCTTTGTATTAGCAACTCAAAACCCAATAGAACAAGAAGGAACATATCCATTACCTGAAGCTCAATTAGATAGGTTTATGTTTAACATAATTTTAGATTATCCAACCCTAAATGAAGAAATAGAAATAGTTAAACAAACAACTTCCGATTTAATAGTTGAACTAAATAAAATACTAACAGCCGAAGAAATAATATTCTATCAAAATTTAATTAGAAAAGTGCCGGTAAATAACAATATAGTTGAATATGCTGTAAACTTAGTTAGCAAAACACGCCCAAACACAAATTACTCTACACCCGAAGTAAACAAATATTTAAGCTGGGGGGCAGGTCCAAGAGCATCGCAATATTTAATTATAGGAGCAAAAGTAAACGCAGTAATAAACGGAAAGTATTCTCCAGATATTGAAGACGTTAAAGCAATTGCAGTACCAGTGCTTCGCCATCGATTAGTTAAAAATTACAAAGCCGATGTCGATAACATAACAATTGAACAAATAATAAAAGGATTACTTTAACTTTTTATTTATGAGGTCAGGCTAAAAAGTTATAAAGTTGAAAATTTATAAAGTTAAATTATTGATAATAAGAGTTTTAATTCAAATTTACAACAATATATAAAATCCTGATAATTAAATACATAGCCTATTTAATGAAAATTAAACTGACTTTTTATACCGGACACATTTATTATTAACACTAATATCTTTAAAAGTTTATAAATAAGAAACTTTATTACAAAAAAACTTTCTTATATTTGTATTGAAATAATTTTTTTGTGATATGACAAAAGAAAATACTAAAAGTAATAGTAAAGAATCATTAAACGAATCGTTGGGAAAAAATAGAATGCTAATTTTACATAACGATGAAATAAACTCGTTCGACTTTGTTATAGAAACACTCGTAAAAGTTTGTAAACACGACGAAATACAAGCCGAACAATGTGCATTTATAACTCACTATAAAGGAAAATGTGATGTTAAAAAAGGAAGTTTCAATTTGCTAAAACCAATGAAAGATGAACTTATAAATAAAGGTTTAAGCGTAACAATTGAAGACTAGTAAACAGTATAAAAAACAACCAATAAATGACCATTTTCATAATAATTTTTTTAATTTTAATAGGAATATCACTGATATTGCTTGAGTTTTTGGTTTTACCGGGAACAATTATCGCCGCAGTTGGCGGATTTTTGTTATTAGGAAGCGGAATTTATTTAAGTTACAGTTCTTATGGAATTATTTATGGACACATTTCTGTTGCAGCAGTACTAATATCTCTAATAATATCATTCATTATTGTTCTAAGATCTAAAACATGGAAAAAAATAATGTTGAAAACCGAAATTACAGGAGTTACAAACACTTACGAAAAAGAAAAAATTAATGTTGGCGATAAAGGTATTACAATATCTCGCTTAGCACCAATGGGAAAAGTAGAAGTAAATGGGGTAGTGGTAGAAGCAAAATCAATAAACGATTTTATAGACCAAAACAAAGAAATTACAGTAGTAAAAGTAGAACAAGATAAACTAATAGTAAAAATTTAATTTTCACATAAAAATTACACAATGGATTATTCAGTATTATTATTTTCAGTAATTGGTAGTTTAGTGGCACTAATAGTGCTATTATACTTCATTCCAATTGGTTTATGGTTTCAGGCTCTTGTGTCGAACGTAAACATTTCACTATTACAATTAGTATTTATGCGTTGGCGAAAAGTCCCACCATCAAAAATTGTTAGCGCCCTTATTGAAGCCCACAAAGCTGGAATAAACACACTCTCACGTAATGAATTAGAAGCACACTTTTTAGCCGGAGGAAACATTGAACGAGTTGTACATGCTCTTGTTTCGGCATCTAAAGCCAACATCGATTTAGATTTTAGAATGGCTACTGCTATTGACTTAGCAGGTCGAGATGTTTTTGAAGCGGTGCAAATGTCGGTTAATCCAAAAGTTATTAACACACCCCCAATTACAGCAGTTGCAACTGATGGTATTCAGCTTATTTGTAAAGCAAGAGTAACTGTAAGGGCAAATATAAAACAATTAGTTGGAGGTGCCGGCGAAGAAACTGTATTAGCCCGAATTGGCGAAGGCGTTGTATCTTCAATAGGTTCTGCAAAATCGCATAAAGATGTTTTAGAAAACCCAGATTCTATATCAAAATTAGTACTTTCTAAAGGATTAGACGCTGGTACTGCTTTTGAAATTCTTTCTATTGATATTGCAGATATTGACATTGGAAGAAATATTGGAGCCGTTCTTCAAACAGACCAAGCCGATGCCGATTTAAAAGTTGCACAAGCAAAAGCCGAAGAAAGAAGAGCTATGGCGGTTGCTAACGAGCAAGAAATGAGGGCTTTGGCTCAACAAATGAGAGCTCACGTTATAGAAGCTGAAGCAGAAATTCCAAAAGCAATGGCTGATGCGTTTCGCTCTGGCAACTTAGGAATTATGGATTATTACAAAATGAAAAACATTCAAGCGGACACCGAAATGAGAGAATCAATTTCTAAGCAACCAAATAGTACCGAAAAATAAATAGTTTATTGCTAAAATAATTTAAAATAGAGGCTATTATTAATTTAATAGCCTCTTATTATTTCTTCCGAAATTGGAGTATCAATAACAGGTTTGTCGTTAATTCTAAATTTAAGATAAGTTATTTTCTTCCCTTCTTTTAAAAACATTTGTTCGTAAAATGTTTTTATTGATAGTTTTTCATTGGCATATTCTGATGAATATAAATCTTCGGTATTTATAATTATTTCAAAATTATTTGTTTTTGCAAGTTCTAATGTATAATAATACATAAGCCTACTATCGGTTTTTAAATTTATTATCCCATTTGGTTTAAGTACATTTTGGTATCGGGTTATAAACATTGGAGATGTTAATCGTTTTCTTCGTTTTTCTTTCTGAGGATCTGGAAATGTAATCCAAATTTCATCTAATTCGTTTTTTGCAAATATTTTCTCAATAAAATCTATTCTTGTGCGAATAAATGCAACGTTATTAATTTTTAAATTATTAACAGTAGTTGCTCCACGCCACATTCTTGCACCTTTAATATCAATACCAATATAATTATTGTGGGTGTTTTGTTGAGCCAAACCAACTGTATATTCGCCTTTTCCGCAACCAAGTTCGGCAACTATTTTATTGTTGTTGTTAAAAAAATTTAACCAACTTCCTTTTAATTTATAATCACCATTTTTTAGAACATCGTAAGTAGCATGAAAAACATGTTTAAATGTATCCATTTCGGCGAATTGTTGTAATTTATTTTTTGCCACGAAATTAATTTATTTGTTTAACGCTAATTCCTATTTTAGTAATTCCTATTAAGGTGTCTTCTCGCATACCTTGAATTATTGTTGTTTTGTAAACTCCTGATAATGGAAATATTATCGCTTTTTTGAATAAATATTTCCCGTAATAATTATCGCCTTTTTTACTTCCAACCCACTTGCCTTTATAATCTGCCATAAAAACATCAATGGTGTCGATAATAGTTTTTTTATCGGGCGATTCAATTTTTACAAATAAAAATAAATTGCTATACTTAAAGTTATCAGTGTTTTCTATGTCTATAAAAACATTGAATATTTGCTTAGTGTCTTTTATTTTTAAATTAAAAACAGCACTATCTTTATTTGTCCAATAATTTTCGTTTATTTCCTTTATATCTTCAAAAACTACTGAATTACAAGAATATATGCTTGCAATTGATAGTAATATTAGTGATAAAAATGTGCGTCTCATTATTTATATTAAACCATTATTTGTTGGTTTTGTATTGTTTCTATTATTATTAAAATTATTATTTCTATTGTTATTGTTGCTATTATTGTTTGGTTTTATTTTGTTATTTGAGTTTGGTTGAGCATTTTTATTTGCCGAAACATTATTAATATTGTTTGGAGTTACAGTAATATTTTTTTGATTTGTGTTTTCTTCGGGTAAATTTTGGTTTGTTTTATTTCTATTCTTATTCCTATTTTTATTCTTACTTTTCTTTTTAACATCAAAACGAGTTAAGCTTTCTTGACCTACAACTTCTAAGAAATCGTTGTCTCGCGACTTTTCAATTTTCTCGGTTATTTTTGGTTTTACACCTTCTTTGTTTAGCTTAATAATTTCCTTTACTTTTTCAATTTCAATAGGAGTAAGGTTCATTGCTCCAATTTTGCTAAAACTATACCAATATGTTTTCTTAAACACGTCTGTTTTAACATAGTATAAAGTTCCTTCTTCTACTTCTAAGTTTATTGAAGTACTAGGAAAATCTTTTTTTGTGTCTTTATAGGCTTCAACTTCAAAATTAAGGCAGCATTTTAATTTGCCACATTGTCCGGCAAGTTTTTGTGGATGAAGTGAAATTTCTTGGTCGCGTGCAGATGTTGTTGATACAGAAACAAAATTACTCATCCATTTTGCACAACAAAGTTCGTTTCCGCAAGGACCAATTCCGCCAATTCTGCCAGCTTCTTGGCGAGCACCAATTTGTTTCATTTCAATACGAACTTTAAATTCGTCGGCATAACGTTTAATAAGGTCTCTAAAATCAACTCGTTCGTCGGCAATATAATAAAAAATTGCTTTTGTTTTGTCGCCTTGGTATTCTACATCGCCAATTTTCATATTCAAATTAAGCTCTATAGCAATTTGACGAGAGCGAAGCATTGTTGTTTTTTCTAATTCTACCGATTGTTTCCATTTTTCAATGTCTGTGTCTTTTGCTTTTCTATATATTTTTTTAAAAACAGTTTTTTCAGGATTAATTTTGTATTTTCTAAGTTGTTCGTAAACCAATTCTCCGGTAAGTGCAATTGTTCCAATATCGTGTCCCGGAAGAGCTTCTACGGCAACAATATCGCCTTCTACTATTGGTAAATCGTTAATGTTTTCGAAAAATTCTATTCTTGTATTTTTAAATCGTATTTCAACAATATTCCTTTTGTTTTTAATACTCGGTATATCTGTAAGCCAATTATAAACGTCTAATCTAAAACCATTACTACAACAAGATGATATATTATTAGTTTCAAGTGTTTTATCATTTATATTGGCTCTGTTACTGCAACAAGCCATATTTTTATTTTTTAATTTAATTACAAAGATATATTTTTTATGTTATAAATTATAAAAAGAATATTGCTAAAATATTAGTGATGATTAAAAACTCAATAACCAAAGTTTTTTATTACTTTTGCAAAAGTACGGAGAATTGGCCGAGTGGCTTAAGGCGCACGCTTGGAAAGCGTGTTTATTGGTAACAGTAACGTGGGTTCGAATCCCTCATTCTCCGCAAAGACATATAAATCACAAATTACAAAAAAAACATTAGCTATTGTTACTTTTATTATTTATTTTAGTGAACAAAATATTATTCTATGCCTAAAAAAATATTTGTAATATTTGCTTTAATAAATTCAGTTGTATTTTCTCAAAATATTGATAGCCTCAAACTTATTATTGAAAAAAATAGTGGTTTAGAACAATTAGATGCTTTATTTGATTTAGCTTATGTTTACGAAGACAAAGATTACGATTCGAGCATGTTTTTTTTCGACGAGTTATTAAAAATAGCAAACCAAACAAAAAATATAGAATTTATTGTAAAATCGCAAATTGGAAAAGGTAGAATTTACAAAAATAAGGGCGATTATCAAAAAGCAACAGAATTTTACAATAATGCATTAAAAAACAATAATTTAATTAAAAACAACGAATTATATTCATCAATATTTAACAATTTTGGCATACTATATAAAAATCAAGGAAATTATAGTAAGGCAATAGAATATTACAATAAATCCATTTTGTATTATAAGAAAAACAACGATAATAGCAGTATTGCTTATTCTTTCACAAATATTGCTAATATTTACAACATTCAAGGAAATTTCGACGAAGCATTAATATTTTATAACAAAGCAATTAAAATAGCCGAAAAAATTAAAGACAATACAATATTATCTAGTTCATATAACGGTATAGGTGTAATATATTATATGACAGGCAATTACAATGGGGCTATAAAGTATTTTCAAAAAACTCTTAAAATTAAAGAAATTATTCAAGATTTGAGAGGCGAATCTATGTGTTATAACAATATAGGTATGGTTCATTATGAACAGCACAATTATATTAAATCTATAAAATATTACGAAAAAGCATTAGATATTTACGTTAAACTTGGCGATAAACAAGGAATTGCAGGTTCTTATAGCAATTTAGGAATAGTTTATAACGACATGAAAAAATTTGAAAAAGCTATTCAATATTTTGATAAGGCTCTAAAAATAAATACAGAAGTTGGAAATAAATTTGAAATGTCGAATGTGCTAAGCAACTTAGCTTCAACATACTTACATTCAAATAGAATTAGGAAATCAAAATATTATTTTGAAAAAGCACTTAAATTAAAAGAAGAACTTGATGA
This sequence comes from Paludibacter propionicigenes, assembly GCA_020721655.1. Lineage (GTDB taxonomy): Bacteria > Bacteroidota > Bacteroidia > Bacteroidales > JAFGXI01 > DYMG01. The sequence continues at coordinate 27,944 of DYMG01000020.1, forward strand.
TAAGGAAGGTATTTCATCTATTTTAATAAGTTTATCAAGTGTTTTTGAAGAAATTGGCGACTCTACTTTTAATAAATATTACTACAATATTTCAATAAGTTATGCCAAAAAAGGACTAATTATAGCAAATGAAATAGGTACAATTCCCGACCAAAAAATTGCCTACGAAAGTCTTTATAAATCGTACTTTAAAATTAACGATATAAATAACGCATATAAATACCTAACTCTTTATACATCAATAAAAGATAGCTTGTATAACAGTAGTAAAATGCAAGAAATTGAAATGTTAGAAGCAAAATTTGATACAGAAAAGAAAGAACAAGAAATAGAAAAAAATAAAATTGTAATTCAAAAACAAAATGCAGAGGCAAAACAGCTTGAAGCGGAGGCTTCTAAACAAAAAATAATGAGAAATGCTTTTATTTTAGGCTTAATATTATCAATAATTGTAATAATTTTAATTTTAGTTAATCTTAAAAACAAACGGAGAGCCAATAAATTATTAACCGAGCAGAAAAATCAGATAATAGAAAAAAATGAAGAGCTAAACCAACAAAACGAAGAGATTTTAGCCCAACGTGATGAAATTGAAGTTCAAAAAGAAAAGATTGAAAAAATACACTTAAATCTTACCGAAAGTATTGATTATGCTAAAAACATACAATCGTCGGTTTTGCCAAGCCAGAATTTGCTGAAAAACAATTTTTCCGACTATTTTTTAATGTTTTCGCCAAAAGATGTAGTTAGTGGCGATTTTTACTGGTGGACAAAATTAGACGATGTAATTATTATAGCAGTTGCCGATTGCACCGGACACGGAGTCCCGGGTGCATTTATGAGTATGTTAGGAATTTCACTTTTATCTGAAATTGTAGATAAAGAAAAAAATATAAATCCAAATATAATCTTAAATAAACTTAGAGAAGGTATAATTAAAGCTTTAGGGCAACAAGGTAGAGAATTAGAACAAAAAGATGGAATGGATATTTCTTTGGTCGCAATAAATACAAAAACATATTTTGTTGAATATGCGGGAGCCAATAACCCTTTGTATTTTATATCAAAAACAGCAGAAATGGATAGTGAATTAATTGTTATTGATAAAAATTTAAAAAACAATTCAAAATTGTTCTACGAAATTAAGCCCGATAAAATGCCAATTTCCATTTATTTAAAAATGGAAAGTTTTACAAATAAATCTGTTCAATTAAGCAAAGGCGATAAAATTTTCTTGTTTTCTGATGGTTATGCAGACCAGTTTGGTGGCTATAAAGGTAAAAAATTTAAGTACGCACAATTAAAACAACTATTGTTTGATAGTTCTAATTTGCCAATGTTGGAACAAAAAAATATTGTAGAAAGCACCTTTGAAAATTGGATTGGTAATTACACTCAAATTGACGATGTGCTTATTTTAGGAATAACAGTATAAAAAATAAAAATTTTAAATGGTTTATTTTGAAACCATTTTAATAGATTTATCTTCTATCATATTTTGCAACTCTGCTAATAATGTTTTTTCGTGTAAATCAATATAACCATCTTCTGTAGCAATATCAATTATTTCGTCGTATTCTTCACGAGTTATTTTATGGTCTTCTATAGCTTTTAAAATACGCTCTCTTAACCTTTTAGCACTTTCACTTATTTCCATATTTGTGTAATTTTATATTTATACAAAAGAACTAAAATGTTTTAATTTTAAGTTTATAAATAATATTAATAAAATATAAAAAATGTTTTTTTTTATTTTACAATAGTTATTTCGTCAATTAACCTTTGTGAACCTGCAAACTTATCAATAATAAACAAAGCATAGCGAATGTCTAAAGAAATATTTCTGCACTGATTTGGGTCGTACATAATGTCGCTCATAGTTCCCTCCCAATTTCTATCAAAATTAACTCCAATAAGTTCGCCATTTGCATTTAAAACAGGGCTTCCAGAGTTTCCTCCGGTAGTATGGTTTGTTGCAATAAAACAAGTGTGAAGCGTGCTGTCTTTATCGGCATATTGTCCGTAATCTTTAGATTTATAAAGTTCTTTCAGTTTTTCAGGAACATCGTAATCGTAAATTTCGGGGTTGTCTTTTTCTATAATGCCATCTAAAGTTGTAAAATATTTGTAAATAACTCCATCGTTTGGTTCGTAAGTGTCTACGTTTCCGTAAGTTACTCGTAATGTAAAGTTTGCATCGGGGTATAGTGTTTTTGTAGAATTAAATTCTATTATTGCTTTTAAATATTTTTTATTAAGACTTTGTAATGCTAAGTTTGCCTCTTTTGTTGTTGTATAAACTTTTTCTCTATAGAAATTAATTACTTCAATTGTTGATGAATAAAATGGGTCGGCTTTTAATTTTTTTAATGAAAAATTATTTAAAAAATTTTCTAATCGCATTTTATCTGTAAAAATACTTTTAGCGTAAATTTTGTTTGCATAAGCATAAAAATCGCCCTTATATTTTTTATTAACCTCTTCTATAAATTTGGGTTTGTATTCATTTGCAACAGAATCGGCATAAATTTTATATAAAGCTGCAAATATTTTTTTATCGGTTTCCAAATTAAAATTTTTAAAATGCCCTTCTATTCCTTTTTTTAATTTAGTTATTAATTCTTTTTGGGCATTTTGGTCTAAGTTTTCTAAATTTTCAAAATCTAATGCGTAATCGTTTGTTTCAATGCCGAGTACTGCTTCTAACATATACTGTTCTATAAACGAATAAGGCTTAAGTTGTGTGTATATTTTTTCGTATTCTGAAAGTATATTTCCGTATTCCGCTTTTCGTTCTTGGTTAGAGTTTATCCAATTTGTGAGTTCTTTTTCAAATTGTTTCTTTTTTTCAATTGCGTTCAATTTTTTTAAACCTTTGTTTTCCCCAATCCATTTTTTCCAAGCATTAGAAACATTTGCAGCTTTAGAAGCATATTGAATTCTAATTTTAGCACTTGTTTCCATATCTGCTTTCATTATATTGAGTTTGGTGTCTCTAATTTTAATTCTATTGGGATTTATTATATTCATAATACTTTCTACTGCAAATGAAGATAAGTATTCTGAGGTTCTTCCGGGATAACCAAAAACCATAGTAAAATCGCCTTTTTCAACGCCTTTTAGCGATATTGGAAAATGCTTTATTGGCTTATACGGAACATTTTCTGCAGAATAATTTGCTGGTTCGTTGTTTTTGTTAGCATAAATTCTGAAAAGTGAAAAATCGCCTGTATGTCGGGGCCACATCCAATTGTCGGTATCGCCACCAAATTTTCCTATTGATGATGGAGGAGCTCCAACTAAACGAATATCGGTATAAACCTTATTTATAAATAAATAGTATGCATTTCCGTTAAAGAAAGGCTCTAATTCGGCTTCGTATATTGTGCCTTTTATGGCTTCTTGCTTAATTATTTCTATGTTTTTTTTAATTTGTTCGTTTTGCAACTCTTCCGATAAATTTTTATCTATTCCACTGAGAACTTTTTCTGTAACATCTTCCATTTTAACTAAAAAAGTAACAGTTAAATTTGGATTTGGAAGCTCATCTCCAATTTTTTCTGCCCAATAACCATTTGTTAGATAATCGTGTTCAACAGAGCTGTGAGATTGTATTGAGCCATAACCACAATGATGGTTTGTTATTAAAAGTCCTTGGTCTGAAATTAATTCGCCAGTACAACCACCCCCAAAAATTACAACGGCATCTTTCATCGAAGCTTGGTTTATGCTATAAATATCTTCAGGTGTAAGCTTAAAACCTTTTTTCTTCATATCTTCATAATTGTATTTTTTTAACAGCAATGGAATCCACATTCCTTCGTCGGCAATTAAAAAAATGGAACTGTTTATTGTAAAAACAACTAATAGTATAATTTTAATAAATTTCATTTTTTTTTTTTTGCTAAAATTAATTAAAATAAATTATTAAAAAATAAAAGCACTATATTTTCTGATGTAAATTTTGGGATTAATTTAATTAAGAAAAATTAAAAATGGTTTATAAATATATATTTTAATGCTATTTTTGGAAAAAAAATAGTTTATGTCAACCGATTTTAATATAAATATTAATTCAGAAATAGGTAAGTTAAAAGGAGTAATACTTCACACACCGGGAAAAGAAGTTAAAAACATGATTCCCGAAAATGCCAGCAGAGCACTATATAGCGACATTTTAAACATTGAAATTGTAAATAAAGAATATTCTCAATTTAAAGGTGTTTTAGATAAAGTTACTAAAACATTTGAGGTAAAAGATTTATTTGCCGATGTTATAGCTGATGCGAATATTAAATCATCAATAATTTCGGAAATATTAAAAAATGAAAATACTTTTGATGAAGATCAATACATTTTATCGTTATCCGATAAAGAATTAACAAACCAGTTATTTGAGGGTGTTCTTATGAATAAAAATACGGTTTCAAAGTTTCTTAATAAAGACCGTTATTCACTAAAACCTTTATATAATTTCTTTTTTACTCGCGATGCTTCAATTTCGTTTGGAAATAAAGTAATTATTGGCAAAATGGCAAGTCCAATTCGTGATAGAGAATCATTAATAATGGATTATATTTTTAGAAATCATAATATTTTTAAAGCCAATACAATAAATCCAAACCTAAAAATAGAAAATGCAGATTTAAAAATAGAAGGTGGCGATATTTTAATTGCACGAGAAGATATTTTACTCGTAGGTATGGGAGCAAGAACAAACTCCGATGCAATAGACTTTTTAATTTCTAACATTAAACAAGACAGAAAAACAAAATTTCATATTTTAGTCCAAGAATTACCAACTTCGCCAGAATCGTTCATACATTTAGATATGGTTTTTACTCTTATTGATAGAGATAGATGCATGGTATATTCTCCATTAATTTTAAAATCAGGCACTTATAAAACAATCCACATTGAATTAGATGAAGGAAAAACAAAATCGATAACCGAAGAAAATAATTTAATAGAAGCATTGCAAAAATTGGGAATGGAGCTTAAGCCTATAATGTGCGGAGGAAATGCCGACAAATGGAGTCAAGACCGAGAACAATGGCATAGTGGAGCAAATTTTTTCGCATTTGAACCGGGTAAAATTATTGGATACGGACGAAATATTAATACAATAAATGCACTAAACGACGATGGTTTTTCTGTTCTAAAATCAGAAGATGTTATATCTGGAAAAGTTAAAATTGATGATTATAAAAAATGCGTTGTAACAATTGATGGCTCAGAATTGGCAAGAGGTGGAGGTGGTGCACGTTGTATGACTATGCCAATTTATAGGGAATCGGTAATATGGTAATTTAAAAATGGGACACAAAAACATAATACCTAATTTTCTAAAAAAAGGCGATACAATAGGTATTGTGGCAATTGCTGGTAAAACAAACGAAACACATTTGGCAAATGCTATTTCTGTATTCGAAAATTGGGGTTTGAAAATTTTAGTTGGAAACCATATTTTCGACAATTTCAATCAATTTTCTGCTACAGATGAAAATAGAAGTAAAGATTTAAATTCAATGATTCATAATGCTTATGTTAAAGCAATTATAAGCCTTAGAGGTGGTTATGGAACATCAAAAATTTTAGATTTAATCGATTTAAAATCATTAAAAGAATCGAAAAAATGGGTTATTGGATTTAGCGATATAACTGCTTTGCACTTGGCTCTTAACAATATTGGAATTTGTTCGTTACACGCAACAATGCCTACTAATTTTAACTCAACACACGTAATTTCATTAGAAAGTTTAAAAAATTCGCTTTTTGGTGTTTTAAATAAATACGAGGTAGAAATAAACTCGCTAAATGTTTTAGGTAAAGTTAGAGGCGAAATAGTAGGTGGTAATTTATCGCTAATATATAGCTTAAATTCAACTAAATACGAAATAAATTGCAACAATAAAATATTGTTTATTGAAGATTTAAACGAACAACTTTATCACTTAGACAGAATGATGTTGAATTTAAAATTATCGGGTAAATTGGCTAAAATAAAAGGTTTGGTAGTAGGGGGTATGAGCAATATGAAAGATAGTGAAACTAATTTTGGAAAAACTGCTTATGAAATTATTTACGATTATGTAAAAGAATATAAATACCCTGTTTTATTTAATTTCCCCGCAGGACATATAGAAAAAAATTTCGCTTTAGTTATTGGTAGTGAGGTTGTTTTAACTGTTAATAAAAGTAATAGTTTATTAGAATTTGTGTAGTTAATTTGTTATTTGCATTTGATAATCCATATATAATTTATTAGCTAAATGTTTAGCAATAATGTATTCAGATTTATTTTTTTCCATATCTAAGTTAAAAACATAA
>DYMG01000021.1:0-23439 GCA_020721655.1 Paludibacter propionicigenes
TATAACTTTTTAGACGTACCTCATAAATAATAATAGTACATCAAAAACTTGCAAGTCTGCTTATAAAATACTTATTGTTAGCTTTTTATGTTTTTGTAATGCTCAATTCGTAATTTAGTATTATTTTTATTATATTCGCAGTAATTTAGCAAATATGATAATTGACCAAATACAAATACGAGTTAGATATGCCGAAACCGACAATATGGGCTTTGTTTATTATGGTAATTACGCAATATATTACGAAATTGCCCGAACAGAACTAATACGAAAACTGGGGTTAAGTTATAAAGAAATAGAAGCCGAAGGCGTTTTTTTACCCGTAAATTTGATGGAGGTAAAATATATAAAACCAGCAAAATACGACGATGTTTTAACAATAAAAACAACAATAGATACAAAGCCAAGTTCTCGGTTATCGTTTAAACACGAAATATATAACAGTGAAAATGAGCTTCTAAATATTGGAAAAGTTAGCTTAACTTTTATTAGTGCAAATACTGGAAAACCATGCAAACCATCAAAAAAATTTGAAGACATTATAAATATAAATTTCTTAACGAATTAAACATTTTTTTATGAAAATAACTTTTGTAAATATAATATTGTTACTTGTAGTATTTGTAAATGCTCAGAATGTAGATTTTAAAAAAAAGAATTTTACCGATGTTGAAGGCTTTAACATAGCTCAAAACGAATTAAAAGATGGAGACTCTAAATTTTTCGCAAAAAGCTATTCCGATGCAATAAACCATTACTTAAAAGCTAACGAATTTAACCCAAATAACGCGAGTTTAAATTTTAAATTAGGTGTTTCGTATTTAAAATCAGATACTAAAGAAAATTCGCTTCAATATTTTATAAAAGCAAAACAGTTAGACCCAAATGTTGACCCAAAATTAGGTTTCGCTTTAGCTCAATCATATCAAATAAACAAACAATTCGAAAGTGCTATAAATGAATATAAATCGTATTTAGATGGATTATCATCGGCAGAAAAAAGCAGTGTAGAAACCGAAGTGGCAGAAAAAATAAAAGAATGTGAAAACTCTGGCGGAAAAAATGCAGGAGCTATTAGTACTACTGAAAAGCCTGTCGAATTGGAAAATACAGTTAAAGAAACACCAAAAAAAGAAGAAATTGCCGAAATAAAAACCCCCGAACCTTTCGACCCTGAGAAAAAACCGGAATATGTTCCAGTAAATGCTTACCCTGTTAATACCGAAATAGAAGAAGTTAAAAAACCTGTGCAAAAAACAGAAAAACCAATCACAGAAACAAAACCAGCATCAAAAATAAGTGCAACTGTTAATACAAGTGAACAAATAACATATAAAATTCAAATTTTATCATCAACAAAAAAACTGTCCGAAGCCGAAAAAAATAAACTGTATAAAGGACCCGAAAAAATTCAGATTGACCAAATTAATGGCGTTTATAAATATTTATTGGGCAATTTTAAAACAAAAGAAGAAGCCGACTATTTTAAATTTAAAACAAATTTTCAGGACTCGTTTGTTGTAAAATATTTGAATGGTAAGAGGTTGTAATATACTAAAATGGCTAAAAAAACATTAAAAAATACACAAAAAATTAATAGTATAAACATTAGTAAAATAAACATTATACTGAGTGTTATAATTATAATTTTTCCAATTATAATTTATGTAAATTCAATACAAAATGGCTTTGTACTCGACGATTTTTCGCTAATTAAAGAGAATTTAGTTACACAAAAAGGATTCGACGGAATTAAAGAACACATAGAAAATACTTATAGATACGGCTATTGGAACAAGCAAGACAATATATACAGACCACTTCCAATGGTATTATTTGCTATTGAATGGCAATTATTTCCAGATAATCCGTTTCCCGGACATTTGGTTAATATTCTACTGTACTCGCTTACCGGATTTGTATTGTTTAAAATTCTGCAAAAATTATTTAAGCAGTATTCCATATTTTTGTCGTTCATAATAACACTTTTGTTTTTAGCCCACCCCATTCATACAGAGGTTGTTGCAAACATTAAAAGTGTTGACGAAATTTTAGCATTTTTGTTGTCATTTACCACAATTCTGCTTCTTCTAAAATACATTGAATTTAAAAAAGTTTATTGGCTTATAACATCAGTAATAATATTTTTCTTTTCATTTACTGCAAAAGAAAGTACAATAATGTTTTTGGGAATTATACCTTTAGTTCTTTATTTTTTCACTAATTTAAAAATAAAAAACATAATAATTTACACTTCAATATATTTAATTCCAACAATTATTTTTTTAATTATACGCCAAAAAATAATAGGTGCAGCAAGTGCTAACGATGTTTCCGTTATCGACAACTTACTTGTGGCAACAAATTCATTCAACGAAAAATCGGCAACAGCAATATTAATTTTGGGTAAATATTTATTATTGTTGTTTTCCCCCATTTCCTTAGCTGCCGACTACTCGTTCAATCAAATTCCAATAGTAGATTGGAGTAATTTTAAAGCAATATTTAGTCTTTTGGTTTATTTAACTACTATCTATATAGCAATAAAAGGTTTACGAAAGAAAACAATACTCTCGTTTTCAATTTTTTTCTTCTTAATTTCAATAAGTCTTTATACAAATTTAATAATTACAATAGGGTCATCGTTTGCCGAAAGATTTATGTATTTGGCATCTTTAGGGTTTATTTCTGCAATAGTTTATAGCTTGTATAATTATCTTAAATTTGATGTAACTAACTTAAATTTAAGTGCTTCGGAGTTTTTTAAATCGAAAATTACAATTTTTTTACTGATAGTTATTGTGTTGTTTTCAATAAAAACAATACAGAGAAATACCGAGTGGAAATCAGATTTAACATTATATAGTGCCGATATATTAAAATCGCCAAATAGTGCACACATGCGTTATTATTACGGGCTTTCTGTAATGAAAGATTTAGCATTAAATGCAGAAAACGAAACAGAAAAAACCAAATATTTGAACGAAGCTATAAAAAATTTTAATATAGCTAAAGAAATTTATCCGAGTTATGCCGATGCCTACGAACAACTAGGTTTAGCATATTTTCGCTTGAACGATTATAAAAACTCATTTAAAAATTATGAAATTTCCTTAAAATATAATCCGTATAACTCTGTAACATACAGTAATTTAGGGGTAATTTATTTTCATTCGCAACAATTTAGTAAGGCTTTAGAAGTATATAAAAAAGCAGTAGAACTAAATCCAAAAAATGTTGATGCTCTTTTTAATTTGGGAAGTACTTATGGCACTATTCAACAGTTCGAAGATGCTATAAAAACATTTAAAAAAGTGGTAGAGTTAAATCCTAATCATGCAACGGCTTATTATTATATTGGTATAACTTACAATACATTAAAAAATAAATCGGAAGCTTTAAAATATTGTAAAATTGCAAATAAATTAGATTCTAAATTTGCAATTCCGGCAGATATTAACGCTCAATAATATAATCGCCAAAATTGTAATCTATTTCGTCGAGGGTGTTAAAAACCGATTCTGGGGTATTTGCTTGTAAAACTTTAATTCTTAAGGGTTTTATTCCCGGAACACCTTTAAAATAGTTAACATAATGCCTTCGCATTTGAACAATAGCGGCATTTAACTCTTTTAATTCTAACGACTTATTGAAATGATATTTAGCAATTTCAACCTTTTCTTTAATACTTGGTTCGGGCAAAAGTTCTCCGGTGTTAAAATAATGCTTTATTTCTTTAAAAATCCAAGGTCGTCCTATTGAGGCACGTCCTACCATTATTGCGTCTGGCTTGTAAATATCAAAGGCTTCTTTTGCTTTTATAGCACTATCAATATCGCCGTTTCCTATTATTGGAATTGTAATTTTGGGGTTAGATGTTATGTTTTTTATATAGCTCCAATTGGCTGTGCCAGAGTATATTTGAGATCGTGTTCTTGCGTGAATTGTTAGTGCTTGTGCTCCTGTTTCTACAATTTTTTCGGCTAAACTTTCTATTAATATTGAGTCGAAATCCCAACCTAAACGTGTTTTTACTGTTACCGGAATTTTTACTGCTTTTACAACCTTTTCGGTTATTTCAAGTAGTTTTGGAATATCTCTCAACAAGCCGGCACCGGCACCTTTGGTAGCAATTTTTTTTACCGGGCAACCAAAGTTTAAATCAATAAGTTCCGGATTATATTGTTCGGCAATTTTTGCGGCTTCAACAAGTGCTTCAACATTTTTTCCGTAAAGTTGAATTCCTACAGGTTTTTCGTAGGCATTTAAAAGCAACTTTCGCATGCCTTTTTTCCCTCCGTGCAATATTCCGTCTGCCGAAATAAATTCGGTGTACATAAGGTCAACGTCGTAATTTTTACACAACCACCTAAAAACAGGGTCGGTAACATCTTCCATTGGTGCTAAAAAAACCGGAAAATCATTAAACTCTATATTTGCTATTTTTTTCAAATTACTGCAAATTTATACTTTTTATAATATTTTGAAAAACAACAACCTATTTTATTTTGTGTTGAGAAGGTATTACTTAACCCAGCAAAAATTTGTTACATCTGTTTTATCCGTTTTCATCTGTGATTCAGGTAATTAATCAATAGAAATGGTAATTCCAAATTAAAATTGTGAAATAATATCGGCAATATGAATTACTTTAATTGGTAGTTTGTTTTTGTTTATATAGCCTGCAATGTTCATTAAGCACGACGATTCGGTACCAACTATATATTCTGCACCTGTTTCTAAAGCCGATTCTACTTTTTGTTGAACCATAGCAGTAGAAATACCTTTAAATTTGGCAGAAAAAGTTCCGCCAAAACCGCAACAAGTTTCGGCTTCTTTCATTTCTATAAGCTCTAAACCTTCTACTTTGCTAAGTAAAATGCGTGGTTCGTTTTTTATTCCATATTCGCGTAAAGCGGAACAGCTATCGTGATATGTAACTTTGTGAAAAAATTTTGCGTTAAAATCAGTAATTTTTAAACGATTAACTAAAAAATCGGTAAGTTCTACAACATTTCTTTTAACTCTAAGAGCATTTGAATAATCAACATCTTTAATATCAATAACTTTTTCGTAATTGTTTTTTATAAAGCCTGTACACGATGCCGAAGGGCTAACAATAGGGTTATTGCTTGGGAAATCTTTAACAAATTTTTTGGCTAATTCTGTTGTTTCTTTCCAATAACCGCTATTAAACGATGGTTGTCCGCAGCAAGTTTGGTTTGGGTTATAGTTTACAGTACAACCGGCTTTTTCTAAAATTTTAATTGTATTCCAAGCCGTATTCGGATAAAGTTGGTCAATAAAACAAGGGATAAATAAATCTATTTGCATTTTTATTAGCTTTTTACAAATGTATAATAAGTGATGTTAATTATGTTATTTGCTAATTAAATTTTTAAACATAATTGGATTTAGATTTTTAGCCTTATTTAAATATGTGTTAGCAGTTTTGTTATCACCTTTTCCTTGGTAACAGACTCCTAAATTGTAATTTACATTAAAATCGTTGGGGTTGGTTTTGTAAATTGGTAAAAGCAAATTTATTGTTTTATCGTATTCTTTACCATTTAAACATGAAATTATTAAACTCGAAAATGCCTCTTGCGATTGTGGGTTTAGCGATAAAGCTTTTTCAAAAGTTTGTATTGCTGGTTTAAAATCTTTTAATTGCATATAGGTAATGCCAATATTTAATAAAAGTTGGTAATCTTTTGGGTTTATAAAAAATGCTTTGTTCATTGCTTCTAAAGCTTTTTGGTATTGCATGCTAATTCCGTAAGCTACGCCCAAATCTTTGTAGGCTTTTTCCGAATTTTTGTCAATTGTAGTTGCTTTGGTTAAAAAATAAATTGCAGAGTCTAAATTGTTTTTATACATTCCATAGATGTGTCCGAGTTGGTAGTGAGCTTCAAAATTATTTTTATCGTATTTTAATAATTTGCGCCAAATTTTTATTCTTTTATCGACGTTTATAGAGTCTGTTAGAATAATTCCTAAGTTTTGATAAACTCTAAAATAAGTCGGATTTCTATCTAAAATTTGTTTGTAAGCACTCCAAACACCATCAATGTCTTTAGGGTTTATTTCAAAACGGGCATTCCCTAATAGCAATAGGGCATCGTTATATGTTGTGTGCAATTTTACGGCTTTTTCTAAATGTTTTAGCGATTTTTGTTGAAGATAATCAATTTTTTTGTTGATGGAATTAGAAATTTCGGCTACCGAGTTAAATTTAGTAAGTTCTATAATTTCTGAGTTAGATAATGGTGTTTCCTTTAATGCGTTAATTATTAATTGTTTATCGGTTAAATAAGATCTTTGTATTTTTTTAAGGGCTCCGGCTACTTCTAAACTTTTTCCTCCGGCAGATGTGTTTCCTTTTGCTGAATTTGGCGAATTTTCAACATCGGTAGTAAAAAGCACGTAATCGTTTTCCCAAGCAAAATTTCGGCTTATTGTTTTTGCCGAATATAGAACTAAAATTAATCCTAATATTGTAAAAACAATTTTTGGTTTGTTGATTAAATATTTTACAATAAGAAAAGCTATAATAATGAAAAAACCGATAGACGAAATGTACATAAATCGTTCGTTCATAAATGTTCCAACATTAAAAATTAAGTTAGAAACTACCGAAAATGTTATTAAATAAAACCAAATTCCGTAAGAAATAATTGTCTTTTTCTTAAAGCCTAAAAGTGCAAAAATACCTAAGGCTAAATAAATTAATATTGATAAAATAGCTCTAAAATCGCTCCAATTTATTATTGGAATTTGAAAAGGATAGTAATCGAAAGTTAAAGTAGTTGGTGCAATTAATAATTTAATATACAGTAGCATAGTGTAAAAAACTGTTGCGAATTTTTCGTTAACTGTCGAGTATAAATAAGGATTGTTCATAAGCTCGTCGGCACTTGCTCCAATGGTAAAGCCTATTATTTTATTACGGAGAACTAAATAAATAAGACTTGCAATAGCAATTGGAATTAGTGTAGTTAAGTTGCGTTTTAATGAATTTTTTGTAAAATAATATATCGATAAAGGTATAATTGCTAAAAACGTTATGGCATTTTCTTTACTCATAAGAGCTAAAAACATAACAATAAATGAAAAAATTAGATATTTTATTTGGTTTGTGTTTAGGTATTTAATGCTGTAATATAGAGCTGCTAACGAACCTAAAAGTGTCAGTATTTCGTCTCTGCCTTTAATGTTTGCGACTATTTCGGTATGTATTGGGTGGGCTAAAAAAAGTATAGATGTTATAAATGGTATGTTTATATACTTATTTTTTGATAAGGATTCGGGGAAAAAGTACAATAAAATTTGAAATAATAATATTGTGGTTAAAATATATAAAATAATATTTATTAAATGACTAATGAATGGATTTTCGCCAAAAAATTGATATTCAATGGCAAAAGTTACTAACGATAAAGGGCGGTATCGTCCGCCTGCAACTAAATCTTTTTGTTTTCCAAAAAAGCCTGTAAATCCTTCGGTTGTAAGCAAATCGGGTATTCCATCAATACCTTTTTTTGTAAATTCGTTTTGTGTTATAACAATTGCGTCGTCTAATGCATAATTGTTTAAAAGCGAATTGCCATAAATTAAAAAGCCTAAAATTGTAAAAATTATAATATATAAATAGTTTTTTAAAAAAACATTTTGATTTATTTGTGTGCTTTTCATTAAATATATTTTAATATAAGGTCAAAAGTAATAAATGTATTTTTAAATTTTTTATGACACAAAATATATTTTTATCTTTTGAATAAAAAAGCAAAATAATTTAGATAACTTAGGGATAGTTAACAAGTTTTTTTTTAATTTTGATTGAAATAGGGCAGTTTTAAACATTATTGAAGCCTAATTAAATAAAAAGAATTTGAAATGAAAGTTAAACAAAGTGGAGCTAAATACTCAAAAATTACCGAAATAGGCGAAAAAGTTAAAAAACTTGAACTTTCTACAGGAGAAAAATATTTGCGTTTAAATCAGGGGGTTAATGCGGTTTGCAATATAAATTTAACAAATGTTGTTTCGCAAATTGATTTTAATTCTAAAGATATTCAGGTTTATCCACCAATGAAAGGCAGACCGGTTTTAAAACAAGCAATAAATAAATATTATTTTGGTAACAATGCAAATACAGATAATATTTTAGTTACAAGTGGGGGAATGTCGAGTTTAGATTTGGTTTTTCAGAGTATTGATGTGGAAAAAATTTATTTGCCTCAATATTTTTGGGGTTCGTATATGAATATTATCAAAATTAGAAATTTACAAGGCGATTTTTATTTCGACTTTGCTGAAATAGAGGCAAATATGGTAAAATATAAAAACTCGGCTGTTGTAATTTGCGATCCTAACAATCCTCTTGGCGATAAATTTAACGACGATAAACTCATAAATTTAATTGAAAGACTAAGTAATATTGGAGTAACTGTTATAATTGATAGTCCATATAGAAAAGTATTTCTTGAAGAGGATAAGTTATACGAAAGCGTTTTTAATTTAGAAAATGTAATTATAGTAGAAAGCTTCTCAAAATCAATAGGTTTAAGTGGACAAAGAATAGGTTTTGTTCATTCAATAAATTTGGAGTTGAATTTGGAATTGGCAATAAAACTTATGTATGCAAGTAATGGTGTAAATGCTTTTTCGCAAGTTTTAGTTGAAAAACTTTTTACAACAAAAGAGGGTTTAAAAGCAATTAAAGATTTTAGAATTACCACTACCACAGATATTTATAAAAATATAGAATATTTGAAAAAGAAAAAATTAATAGCAGAAATATTTTATGAAAATTCGCAACCAAAAGGCATTTTTACAGTTGTAAATGTTTCGGAGCAGGAATTACTAACTCATAAAATTGCCAGTGTTTCGTTAAGTTTTTTCACTACAATTAACAAAGAAGAGGCTTCTAAATACGCAAGAATATGCGTTTCTGTGCCACACAAAGAGTTGGTTTGTTTTTTCGATAAGTTCTAAAATGCTTCTTCTACTTTAACTTTTTCTACTTTCTCGTTATTGGTTAATTTTTTAGAAATTGCAGTGTATGGTGCCGACACAACTTCGTCGCCAATTTTTAAGCCCTCAAGAATTTGTATATAACTGTCGTCTTGTATGCCGGTTTTTACCTTTTTTATGCTTACAGTATTGTTATTATATACAAAAACAATTTCTTGCAAATCAGTAGTTCCTTTGCTTTTAATAGAGTCGGGTAGTAGAGAGTCGGCACGAGTAGTAACCGATTGAATGGGTATTGTTAAAATATTATAATCTGTTTCAGTTTGTATATCAACCGATGCCGACATTCCCGGACGTAATGGGAAAGGCTTGTCTGGTTTTATTAAATCTTTATAAGATTCAGGAATAATTGAAATTTTAACATCGAAATTTGTAACTTGGTCGGCAGAAACACCGTCGGTAGTTGCCGAGTTAGCTATTTCGGTAACAATTCCTTTAAATTTGTGATTTAAATAAGCATCAACTTCAATAATTGTAGTATCGTTTTTACTAACGTGAACAATATCGTTTTCGTTTACGTTTATTATAACTTCCATATTGTTAAGGTTAGCAATACGCATTATTTCGGTTCCGGTCATTTGTGCTGTACCAACAACACGTTCGCCTTTTTCAACATTTAGTTTAGTAACAATTCCCGAAATTGGAGCATAAATATTTGTTTTCGATAAATTTTCGTTGGCTTCTTTTAGCGATGCTTGCGAACTTTGTACTGCATATTCTGCCGATTTTAAATTGGCTTGAGCTATTTTATATGCTATTTCGTAGCTTTCAAATTCGGCTTCAGAAATAGTTTTTGTATCCCAAAGTTTTTTATTTCTGTCGAAATTTAGTTTTTTTTCTAGTAATTGTGCTTCAGATTGTGCAAGTTGCGATTTCGATGAGTTTACAGATGCTTCTAAGCGTTCAATAGTTGAAATGTAAATATCTGGGTTAATCTTTAAAAGTAATTGACCTTCTTTAATCGAGTCGCCATCTAAAACATATAATTCAATAATTTCGCCCGATACGTCGGCACTTATTTTAACTTCAGTTTTTGGTTGAATTTTTCCGCTTGCTGTAATAGTTTCAATTATTGTTCGTTTTTCAACTTTTTCGGTAGCTATTTTTAAAACATCTTTTTTACCTACTATGCCAGATTTTTTGCCAATAATTATAAGAATAATTATTATAACTGTTGCTATTATCAAATATTTTAAAGTTTTACTCATTTTCATTTCAGTTAATTTAAGGTTAATGGTTTACCCATATAAAAATCTAGAATTTTTAGTTTAAATATATAGTCGTATTTTGCTTGTAATAAGTCAGATTCGGCTTTAATTAATAAATTTTTTTGGGTGTTATAGTCAACCGGATTTACTAAGCCAACATCAAATTTTTGTTGAATATATTTAAATGCTTCTCTATTCCATTCTAAGGCTTTTTCTGTTGCTTCAAATTTCTTTTGGGCGGCTATGGCTTGGGTGTATTGTTGTGTAATTTCTTTTTCAATAGTGTTTTTTTGTAAATCTAAGTTGTATCGGTAATTTAAAACAGATATTTTTTCGTTGCTTATTGATGTGTTTGCTTGCCAATTATTAAAAATAGGAATGTTTAATTGAAAACTTATGTTTGTGTTTAAATTATCGCTAAGTTGGTCGTTGAAAGGTTTGGTTTTATATGTGGTCGACATTTGGTAAGAATAAACATCATCGCCACTCGATGTATAACCAGATAGGTAGGAACTATATGACGATTGGTCAATTATTTGCCGTTGGTCGGAATAGCCTGTGTTGTAATTTAAACTCATCATTAATGTTGGGTATCTGGCTGCTTGTTTTATGTTAAGCGATTTTTCGGCACTACTTAGTTTTAGTTCTGCACTTTTAATTTGTGGTAAGTTGCCGGCTAAGGTTATAACATCATCTATAACAGGTAATTGCTGTTTTGTGAAAGCGTTAATATTTGGATTTGTAATTGCAAAACCCGAAGCAGAATCTAACTCTAAAAGTTGAATAAGTGTTAAATAAGAAATATCGAGCTGATTTTGGGCATTTACAACATTAAGCTCTTCATTAGAAAATTGCGACTCTATTTGCAATAAATCGCCATTTGCTTTACTACCTGCTTTTACTAATTCTTTAGTTCTATAAATTTGTTTTTTAGTAACTTCTGTTTGGTCTTGGGCTATTTTTAATAGCTCTTGGTTAAACAAAATAGTTAAAAAAGCTGTTGCTACATTAAGTGAAATATCGTTTTTTACTTTTTCTAAATCTTGTAAACTTGCAAGCATATCAAATTTACTTTTTTTAATATTATTTATTTTTTGAAAACCGTTAAAAAGTGTAACGGAACTGCTTATTCCGTAATTGTCGCTTACTGCGTTGGTGGTAGTAAATTCGTTTGTAAATGGGTCAACACTTCTGCCAAAAGAATAGCCACGATTTAAGTTTGCATTTAAATTTGGTAAAACAGAAAGTTTTGTTTGCTTACTCACATTCTCAGTAACTTTACTGTTTAATTCTTGTTGTTTTACTTGTATATTGTGTTCTAATGCGTAATTTATGCACTTTTCCAAATCCCAACCTTGTGAAAATAAGCTACTTGATATTGATAAACTTAGTAAAACTAATAACTTTTGCATTTATTTATAATTAGAAAACGTAAAATTAGAACAATATGACGAATTTAATAAATTAATAGTTACTTTTTATGAATTATTAAATGTTATATGGTAAATTTAAATTTATTACTTTTGTAAATTCACAATTTAAAATTAAAGCTATGGTAAACATAAATTTAAATTCAACAATTAACTTTGAAAAAACCGAAATAATTGAAATTAAAAATTCTGTAATAATTATAAATAAGCAAGATAAAATCGTAAACTTTTCAAAAGAAGAAAAAAAGTTTATAGAAAAAGCAATAAAAAGCGATGAAACTATCATTAATTTGAGCGGTTTCAATAATTTAAAACTTGTTATTGTAAATAATACAGAAAAAGCCGATTATAAACAAGCCGAAGCACTTAGAATAGCCGGCAATAAGGTTTTTGCAGAAAGTGAAAAACATAAAATAGAAGAGCTAAATATTTTAAGTTCAAACAATTGTAAAAACGAAATACTTTATTTAACCGAAGGGGTAGTACTAAGTTCATACAAATTTTTGAAATATTTTAAAGATGCCGAAAAAAAAATCACAAAACTAAAAACCATAAATATTTTAAACACAAAAGCAAAGCAAACAGAAATAGATACTTTAAAAACACTAATAAATTCGGTATTTGTAGCACGCGATTTAGTTAATGAGCCGGTTAATTACTTAACAGCCGAAAAATTAGCTGATGAAATTAAAAAAATAGGCAAAAATTCGGGATTTGATGTTGAAGTGTTTGGAAAAAACAAAATAGAATCGCTTAAAATGGGAGGCTTACTGGCTGTAAACAAAGGAAGCATTGACCCACCAACATTTACAATAGTTACTTGGAAACCTAAAAATGCTAAAAATAAAAAACCAATTGTCTTAGTTGGAAAAGGAGTAGTTTTCGATACGGGAGGTCTAAGTCTAAAACCAACAGCTGGCAGTATGGACGAAATGAAATGCGATATGGCTGGAGCAGCAGCAGTTGCCGGCACAATTAAAACTTTGGCAGAAACAAAAACCCCTGTGTATGTTATAGGACTAATTCCTGCTACCGATAACAGACCCGGACAAAACGCTTACGCCCCTCAAGATGTAATAAAAATGTACAATGGCTCAACCGTAGAAGTGCTAAATACCGACGCCGAAGGACGAATGATTTTAGCCGACGCTCTTAGCTATGCAAAACAATTTGACCCAGAATTGGTTATAGATTTAGCAACACTTACCGGCTCGGCTGTTGCAGCAATTGGGCACTACGGAATTGTAGGAATGGGAAACGCAAAACCTGAAATTTTCGATAAACTTAAACAAAGTGGCGAAAACACCTACGAAAGAATAGTAGAATTTCCTTTTTGGGAAGAGTACGATGAACTTATAAAATCCGACATAGCCGATTTAAAAAATGTTGGCGGAAAATATGCAGGAGCTATTACTGCCGGAAAATTCCTCGAACATTTTACAGATTATCCATACATTCATTTAGATATTGCCGGACCAGCATACCTAAGCTCTCCAGACAAATACAACGGTAAAAATGGAACAGGAGTAGGTGTTCGCTTATTATTCGATTTCTTTAAAAATATGTAAACTTGTAGCAAAATAAAATATGGAAAAAATTAAAATTGGAATAACTCATGGCGATATTAACGGAATAAGCTACGAAATTATAATTAAAACCTTTATGGACCCACGTATTGTAGAGTTTTGTACTCCAATAATTTACGGTTCCCCTAAAGTTTTAGCTTATCATAAAAATGTACTAAATTTAACAAGTTTAAATGTAAATAATATTACCGACGCCGATAAAGCACACCCAAGAAAAACAAATATTATAGATTGTTTTGATGGAGAAATAAAAGTTGAACTTGGAAAATCTACCGAAATTGCGGGTGAAGCATCATACAAAGCCTTAGAAAAAGCCACAAAAGACCTAAAAGAAGGACTAATAGATATAATAATTACAGCACCAATAAATAAAAATAATATACAATCTGAAAAATTTAACTTTAAAGGTCATACCGAATATTTGCAAGATAAGTTTGAAGCTAAAGAATCGGTTATGCTATTGGTTAGTAATAATTTAAGAGTTGGCGTTGTGGCTGGGCATATACCAATAAAAGACTTGTCGAACTATATCACAAAA
Organism: Paludibacter propionicigenes; assembly: GCA_020721655.1. Lineage (GTDB taxonomy): Bacteria > Bacteroidota > Bacteroidia > Bacteroidales > JAFGXI01 > DYMG01. The sequence continues at coordinate 13,799 of DYMG01000021.1, forward strand.
GCAAAAATAGTTTCTAAAATAGAAGTTATTCAAAACTCATTAATAACCGATTTTAACGTGTCGAACCCAAAAATAGCAGTTTTAGGACTAAACCCACACGCCGGCGATAACGGAACTATTGGCAATGAGGAAATTAACGTTATAATTCCTGCAATTGAAGAAGCAAGAAAAAAAGGAATTATGGCTCTTGGACCATTTGCCGCCGATGGCTTTTTTGGCTCAGGCGATTATATAAAATTCGATGCAATTTTAAGTATGTTTCACGACCAAGGTTTAACAGCTTTTAAGGCATTAGCATTTAACTCTGGAGTTAATTTTACAGCCGGATTGCCAATTGTGAGAACATCGCCTGCACACGGAACAGCCTACGAAATTGCCGGAAAAAATATAGCCTCAGAAGAATCGTTTAAAGAAGCTATGTACTTGGCAATAGACGTTTTTAAAAACAGAAAAGAATATAATGAGCTTAAAAAGAATGCTATATAAAAATTGTTTTTAATAAATGAGTTCAATATAAAAAGACCTAACAGGTTTAATTTTGAAAAATTCAACTATTTTAATAGTCTTATTATCAGTAATTAATCTAAACTTGTTAGGTCTAATCTAAAATAAAATAACCTTTTCAGATTGCACCCATAAATAAAATAATAGAAATGAATAAAATTTTCGACTTTAAAAATTATTTCTATAATCTTTTAGTAAATAACAAAGTACCAAAAGAAATAGCCGATTATTTAGATAATTTAATAATTTTTGTTATAATTATTTTTATAGCCTTAATTGTAAATTTTGTAGGAAAAAAAATCATTCTATCTATTGTTGCACGCTATGTTAGAAAAAGCAAAAACGAAATAGACGATGTTTTTTTAGAAAAAAAAGTTTTTAATAGGCTTTCACAATTATTACCATCAATTGTAATTTTTTATTCCATTTCTTCTGCATTCGACGATGTAACAAGCAAATGGATAGATGTAATTAAAATAATTACCGAAATATATATGGTAATTGTTATTATGTTAATAACCATCTCTTTTTTAAAAGCAATAAATGTAATTCACGAAAAATTGTCGAAAAACAAGAGTATAACAATTAAAAGTTATATTCAAATAGGAAATATTTTTGTGATAATTACAAGCGTATTAATAATTTTCTCAATAATTTTTGATGTTAATTTATCGGCAATTTTTACCGGACTTGGGGCTTTTACAGCAATATTAATGTTAATTTTTCAAGATACAATTAAAGGTTTGGTTGGAGGAATAATTCTTTCGACTCACGAAATGGTGCAAATTAATGATTGGATTTCAATGCCTAAATTTAATGCCGATGGTATTGTTATAGATGTTTCGCTAAATATTGTAAAAGTGCAAAATTGGGATAAAAGTATAAGCACAATACCAACATACTCAATGGTAACAGACTCGTTTAGCAATTGGAAAGGTATGGAAGAGGCTGATGGGCGAAGAATAAAACGCTCAATTATTATAGATGTAAAGTCGATAAAATTTTTAACTGCCGACGATATAACTAAATACAAAAAAATAAAACACTTAACAAAGTATATAGAACAAAAAGAAATAGAATTAAACAAAAAAAATACAGAATTAGGAGTAACCGAAGATGCCAATATAAATGGAAAATCGCTTACAAATATTGGAACTTTTAGAATTTATTTAGAAAACTATTTAGTAAACAATGAAAACATAAATAAAGATATGACATTTATTGTTAGGCAATTACCATCTACCGAAAGTGGATTACCAATAGAAATTTATGTGTTTAGTAAAGAAAAAGATTGGAACAAATACGAACAAATACAAGCCGATATTTTCGACCATGTTCTTGCTATTGTGCCAGTTTTTGAATTAAGAGTTTTTCAAAACCCAACAGGCGAAGATTTTAGAAATTTTATTGGAAAATAGAAAATTTAAAAATCTGAATAAACAAACTTATTTATTCGTATTTTTAGTTAACTCAATTAAAATTAGGTATTAAAGCAAAAAACGGGACAACGTAAAAATATGGGGATAATTAATAAAAAAGTGTGCGGTTGCCCTGTATGAAAGCACTATTGTGCATATAACTCATCACAAAATTTTGTTATACTATAAAAAGAATAAATAAAAAAAGCGGGCTCTACCGCTTTTTTTTAAAGTATTTCAACTAAATGTTCATCGCTTTGCCACAAACCGTGTTTAGTGCAAAATGCCATAGAAATTAATTTCATATTTTTCTTTGGAACTACATAAAAATCTACTTCTAAATTTTCTGGTTGGCTACCCATTGCACCAGCTGTAAAATTTGCTTGTGCTAACATATTTTCGCCGTCCCAAAGCTGAACCCATGCAATAAAATGATCAAAATCATCGGGGTGCTTGTATTCGTCGCCAACTTTTACTTTTACTTTAAATTTTTCGCCAACTTTTGCAGTATTTTCAGCAATTATAAATGCCGAATGACGGTCAATATAATCTTTTTTTGCTTCTCTATCAATTGTTGAAATATCAACATACCTATTTATTTTCATTGTTTTATAGTTTAAATTATGGATACAAAGATACAATTTATTTAGATTTATTCCAAATAAAAGGTGTTTTATTTTTATAAATTTATGATTTTTTATGATAAAACTATGTGAGTCCAGTCTCAAAAAAGCCTATTTTATTTCAGCTAAACAATCTATACGCTTGATTATCAGTGTTTTTAAAAATATCTTATAATTTACGTAAAATATTTATTATCAACAATTTAACTTTATAAACTTTCAACTTTATAATTTTTTATACTGAACTAATATGTGTAATTAATTAAATAGCATCTAAACTTTTTAAAATAATACTGCAAGCAATTTTTATTTCATCGTCGGTAATAATAAGAGGTGGAGCTATTCTAAAAAATGTATCATTAAAAATAAACCAATCGAAAACCAATCCATTTTTTATAGTTTCAGTTAAAAGTTGTCGTATTTGTGTATAGCTATCTAATTCAACAGCTAAAAACAAACCAACCCCACGTATCGATTTAATTTTGTTGTGTTTTAAAAGTTTTTTAAAAAGTTTACCTTTTTGGGTTACTTCGTCTATAATTTTGTCATTTACAAGAGTTTGAAGTGTTGCAAGAGCTGCGGCTGCCGAAACGGGGTGTCCGCCAAAAGTAGTAATATGTCCAAGAACAGGATTATCTTTAAAAACCGACATAATTTTTTTATTAGCTACAAAAGCACCAATAGGCATACCTCCACCCATACTTTTTGCAATAGTAAAAATATCGGGCAAAACATTATAGGTTTGAAAAGCAAATAAATTTCCAGTTCTTCCAAAACCTGTTTGTATTTCGTCGAAAATAAGTAATGTTCCTGTTTCTGAGCAACGTTTTCTAAGTTTTTGTAAGTAGTTGTCCGTTGGAATAATAATTCCAGCTTCTGCTTGTACTGGTTCTACTATAACACAAGCGGTTTTTGTTGTAATTTGGGATAAATCTTCTACATTATTAAAGTTTATAAATTTTACACCCGGAACTAATGGTCTAAAGGCTTGTTTAAAATATTCGTTACCTAAAACACTTAAAACTCCATGTGTGCTACCGTGATAGGCGTTTACAAAAGATATTACCTCTGAACGTTTTGTATATCTTTTTGCAAGTTTTAATGCACCTTCGTTTGCTTCACTTCCCGAGTTTACAAAATACACATTGTCGAAAATTTTATGAATTTGTTTAAGCAAAAATTGAGTGTATTTTACTTGTGGCGATTGAATGTATTCGCCATAAACCATAAGGTGCATATATTTATCAACCTGTTCTTTTACAGCATTAACAACATTTATGTGTCTATGTCCTAAATTACTTACTGATACTCCTGAAATTAAGTCGATATAACTTTTTCCATTATTATCTATCATATAAATACCTTCGGCTTTTACAATTTCTAAGGCTATTGGTGAGTCCGATGTTTGGGCTATGTTATTAAAGAATATTTGGCGTTCGGTAAGCATAAAAAATAGTTAAATATTGTTCACAAAATTAAAATAAATTATAACAAAAAGGACTTCATTAATGAAGTCCTTTACCTTAATTATAGTTTGCGAAAAATCAATCGTTTTTTGTAATTAAATTAATTTCGTTTAGCAGCTTGTCTCTGTACGATTTACCAATAGGAAGAACTTTTGCTCCTTCTTCTACAGTTAAAATTACTGCGTTATCTTCAATACCTTTAATTTTGTTAATATTTACAATAAAAGAACGGTGTACTCTTTTAAATATTGATGATGGGAGCTTATCAACAATAGATTTCATTGTAAAATGAATGGTATATTTTTCGTGAAAAGTAGTTACAATAACATAGTTTTCTAATGCTTCAATAAAAAGAATATCGGAATAACTAAGACGAACTAATGTAGAGCCTCGTTTAATAAAAATTTGATCGGTTGTTTCGTCGAAACTCGCTTTATTAACGTTTTGTTTTTCCATTAAGCGGGTTTGTGCTTTAGTTACAGCTTTGTAGAAACGAGCGTAGGTTATAGGTTTTAATAAATAATCTGTAACGTCGTATTCAAAAGCTTCTAAAGCATATTTTTCTTTACCAGAAATAATTATTATTTGTGGATTTCTATTAAAAGTTTTCAAAAATTCAATACCCGACATTTCAGGCATTTCAATATCTAAAAAAACTAAATCAATTTCCATTGAATTAGTTTTCATTGAATTTAAAGCATCAACTGCGTTCTCGTAAGAGGCTAATAACTCAGTAGATTCTGTGCGATGAATAAATTCTTCTACAACTTTCCTTGAAAGTCTGTCGTCTTCAATAATTATACAATTCATAATTAGAATTTTAATTTTGTGTTTTAATTTTCCCAAAAATTTGACAAATCAACAATTAATACGCTAAATTTGCAATAAAGTTTAATCTAAATGAATATTTTTAAAACTATTATACTAATTGTTGCAACTAATTTTGTGTTAATAAGTCAAAATCAATACAAAGATAAAAATTTCTTAGATAAAAATGTTATTTTTAAAATAAAATATAAATATGTAGATAATTTACAAAATAAATCATTTAATAATAGCTATTTAACAGAAGTTTTTACAAAAAATACAACTGTAAAAATATTTCCAAATAAAAAAGAAAATGCCAAATTAGCCAAAAATATGGTCGATTTAAGTCTTTTGTATTCTATAGAATTTAACACAAACGACGAGGCTTTCGAATTTATTAAAAATTTATATAAGTTAGAATTGGTAGAATATGCAGAATATAAACAAAAAGACTATTTATTGTACACGCCAAACGATGAGTATATTTCAAGTCAATATTATTTAAACAACTTACACATTTACGAGGCTTGGGATATTACAAAAGGCGATTCAACAATTATTATTGGAATTACTGATACTGGAATTGACATAAATCACACTGATTTAAATGCCAATATTTATAAAAATCAAAACGACCCAATTGATGGTATTGATAACGATTTTGATGGATATACCGATAATTTTTGGGGTTGGGATTTAGGAAATAACGATAATAATCCGCAATGGGACGAAATTCCTACAAATGCAAATGCTCATGGAGTTTATGTGAGTGGTTGTGCATCGGCAGTAGCCGATAATAATTTTGGAATAGCAGGCATAGGGTTTAAAACCAAAATTATGCCAATAAAAGTATCAGCATCAAATGGAAATGAAATTACTCACGGATACGAGGGGATAGTTTATGCTGCAGACCATGGTTGTTCTATAATAAACTGCTCGTGGGGAAGCACTTCATATTCTCAATTTGGGCAAGATATTATTAATTATGCTACATTTAATAAAAACGCTTTAGTTGTAGCTGCTGCCGGAAATAACGGATTAAATTTAGATTTTTATCCTGCATCTTACAAAAATGTGTTAAGTATAGGTGGTTCAAACATTGCCGATAACAAATGGGCAGGGTCGAATTATGGAATTTATGTTGATGTTATGGCTCCCGGTGAAAATGTATATTTTACATCACCAAACAATAATTTTACAAGTGGTTGGGGAACTTCCTTTGCTTCACCTTTAGCTGCTGGTTGTGCGGCAATAATTAAATCGCATTTCGATACACTTTCGGCACTTCAAATAGGTGAAATTTTACGCCTTTCGGCTGATAATATTGACACAATACAAGGTAATGAAAATTATTCTAATTTAATGGGGGGGGGTAGAATAAATCTGTATAAGGCTGTTACGCAAGTTGTTAGCCCTGCAATTAGATACGAAAACGTATTATTTGAAACGAATTTAACAAACGATACTATGCTAATTTCCGGAAACTTTATAAATTATTTAAAATCTACAAATAATTTGAATGTTTTACTAACAAGCGAATCGGAATATGTACAAATTATAGATGGCACATTTAACGCTGGAATAATTAATGAAAATGATACAGTAAATAATTTTAACAATCCATTTATAATTAAAATATTAGCTTCAACTCCAATTGATGAAACAATTTATTTTAAGCTAAATTATTCTGATAATACATACTATGATTTTCAAATGATTAAAGAAAAAGTAAATTTATCGTACGTTGATATTGATACAAACAACATTAAAACAACAATAACAAACAATGGTATGTTTGCATTTAATACCGACGGACAAGGAAGCGGTTTTAAATATAAACAAAGCGATAATTTAACATCTGATTTTGGTATTATAATGGGCTTAAACGACACTACAATTCAGGACTGTGTAAGAGGAAATAATAAATTTGAAAAAATTGGGAAATCGGAATATAAAAACAGTCAAATTGCACATCAAGAAATAGAAAGCAATTATATAAACACAAACGATACTGTTATGTTTAATGTAAAAATAAATCAAAACACATTTGCATGGAAAACAACAGAATTTAGCGATTTTATAATAGTAAATTACAACATAATAAATGTTACCGATAGCATTTTACAGAATTATTATTTTGGACTTTTTTCCGATTGGGATATTGATAACTATAATTTTAATAGTGCAAACTATAATTCGGAAAACAAAATTTCTTATACTTTTTCAACACAAGAAAATGGGATTTACTCGGGTTTTCAACTACTATCCGATACAATTTGCAACAATTATTCGTTTGATAATATTTATGGAGGAAATGGAGGAATTGATATAACAGATGGATTTTCCACAGAAGAAAAATACCAAGCACTTACAAATAACAAACAATTGGCAGGAAGCGGTTTAGGTAACGATGTTTGTAGTATGTTAAGTTGCGGTCCGTATAGTATTTTACCAAACGATACACTTTTTATTTCTTATGCAATACACTCTGCTAATAATTACGAAAGTTTAATAACAAACTGTAATTCAGTAAAATACCTGTACGATAGCTTGTTTGCAAGAACAAATTTTATACCCAAAGTAAACATAGAAAACAAAATAGTTCTGTACCCTAACCCAAGCGAAAATGAAATTATAATTAGCGGTAATTTTGAAAATACGAACTATACAATATCAATTTATACAATATTTGGACAATTATTATTGCAAAAAGAGCAGAATTTGAAAATAAATAATAAAATAGATGTTTCAAATCTTAAAAAAGGAATTTATATAATTAAAATACAAAATAAAAATAGTAATATGAATATGCAATTTATTAAGAACTAAACAATTATGTAATTTTTTTGTAATATTACAATAGTTATTGAAAAAATTTATATCTTGCGGCTTCATTAATAGTAAGTTAACATTAAAACAAACAACTGATTTATAAAGTAAACATAATGAGAAATATATTTTTTTTTATTTTTTTATGTGTAAGCGTAGGTGTATATTCACAAGACACTCTATCGCAATCAAAATTTAAAGCAATTTATTTGCAAGCAGAAGAATTAATTACCGAAGAAAATTATCTTGAAGCGATAAAGCTTTATCAACAAATTTTAGTAGGAAACGAAAATAATGCTAACTTAAATTTTAAAATAGGTTATTGTTATTTAAACGACAAATTTAATAAAACAAAATCTATAATTTATTTAGAAAATGCAGCAAAAAGCATATCAGAAACCTATAATTATGAAGATTATAAAGAAAAAAATGCACCAACAGATACATATTTTTATTTAGGAAACGCTTTACAATACAAATATGATTTTGAGCAAGCTCTGTTTTATTACGAAAAATTTAAAGCATTATTAACTGTAGAAGATGTTGAATTAAACAAAAAAGTAGAAAAAAGTATTGAAGAATGTAATACAGGGCTTCAGCTTATTGAATATCCGGTAGAAATGCTTGTAGAAAATTTGGGCGAGAAAATTAACTCTAAATATGATGAACATAGTCCGGTAATATCTGCCGATGAGAGCGTATTGTTATACACATCAAAAAGAGAAAATGCAACAAACAATTTAAAAAATGCCGACGGTCAATTTTTAGAAAACGTTTACCAATCTAATAATACAAACGAAAATTGGGAGAGTAGTAGTGCTGCCAAAAACTGGACTGAAGGCAGTTCTATATTTAGCGTAATAAATGAAAATATGGCAACTATTTCGCTATCTGTTGACGGGCAAACGCTCTATTTATATAGCGATAAAAATAACGATGGAAATATATACGAATCGAAATTAGTAAATGAAAAATGGACAGAACCAACACTACTTCCAGAACAAATAAACACTAAATATAAAGAATCGCACGCAACTATTTCGCCAGAACAAGATGTGCTATATTTTTCGAGCAATAGACCCGGTGGGTTTGGTGGTTCAGATATTTATATGTGCAAAAAACTACCTACAGGACAATGGGGAACATCGCAAAATTTAGGAGCAAAAATAAATACAGAATACGACGAAGAAAGCCCATGCATTCAAGCCGACGGAGTTACACTATTTTACAGCTCTAAAGGAAAAGGGACAATTGGCGGTTACGATATATTTTTCAACACTTTTGAAGATGGCAATTGGACAGAAACTGTAAATATAGGATACCCAATAAATACAACCGGCGACGATGTTTTTTACGTTCCAACACCAGATGGAAAACGAGCTTATTACTCATCGTTTAACAACGAAAGCTTCGGTGGTTCCGATATTTACTTAATATCAATTGTCAATAGCAAAGAAAAAGCACTTACAGTTTACTCAGGTCAAATTTTAAATTGCAATGGAAAAACTTTTACAAATGCTTACATTACAATTTCCGACTTACAAACAAACGAAGAAGTTGGTATTTATAGCCCAAACGCTACAACGGGAAAGTTTCTATTTATATTAAAATCAGGGAAAAAGTATAAAGTAAATGTACAAGCCGACGATAACTTATCGTACTCAGAAATTGTTGATGTTTCGACAGATAGTTCGTACAATAAAATTAAAAAAGCAATAGTTCTTAAACCTGTAATTTTTACTGGCGAAACGGAAACGTTTTATGCAAATTTCGAGTTAAATAGTTCTAAAATTAATGCATCTATACAACAAAAAATAGATTCGATAGGCAATTTTATAAAAAAATATCCGAAATTTTATATAGGAATATCCGACAAACAAAATAAAACAGACAAATTATACATTGATAGAAAAAATGCCTTAATATCAAAAATAAAATCGATATTACCTCAAGCTAATGTGTTAGATTTAACAGACATACCAGAATGTTCAAAC
>DYMG01000021.1:23539-34122 GCA_020721655.1 Paludibacter propionicigenes
CTACAACAAATACTAATATACCAAACAACACAATAAGTTTGGGCGATAAATTAGCTATTAATTTTATACTATTTGATTTCGATAAATTTGAAACTAATGAGTATAACAATAATTTAAATTTAATTTCGAGCTATTTAGTTAAAAACAATAAAATTAAAATTAAAATAACCGGCTATACCGATATGCAAGGTAGCCAAGAATACAATTTAATTTTATCGAAAAAAAGAGCTATGTTTGTGAAAAATTACTTAGTAAAAAAAGGTGCTACAGAAAACCAAATACAAGTAGAATACAAAGGAAAAGAAAATCCAATAAGCAATAACTCAACAAAAAAAAGCAGAAAATATAATCGTCGTGTTGAATTTTCGATAATTGAAAATGGTGGACAGCAAATTGAAATTATTAAACCAAAAATACCAAATATTTATAAGCTTAAATGATTATGAAGCACATAGTTACTGTATTTAGCATAATTTTTTCATTAAGCATTTCTTCGCAAGAAAAACCAATTGATATAAAACAAATTTTTTGGGACGCAGAAACTTATTTTTATGAAAACGATTATAAGGAAGCCTTGTCAAATTATTTAGAACTAAACAAAATAGAACAAACTGATAATGCTAATTTATTTTATAGGATAGGTGTTTGCTATTTAAAAGGATATAACAAAAAAACTGAAAAAATAAAAGCCATTCCATATTTAGAAAAAGCTGTTAAATCTACATCAAAAGACTACGAAGAAGGTGAAATTACCGAACTAAATGCCGATGAAGATGCCTTTATTTACCTTGGCGATGCCTATGCAATAAACAATGAATTAGATAAAGCAATACAAACATATAACCAATATAAAGAAGAAAGTGGAACAACAGACAAATATTTTTTAGATATTGTAAATAGAAAAATAGAAACTTGCGAAAGTGCTAAATTGTTAGAAACTCTTTCTATAAAATACACATTAAAAAACTTAGGAAGTACAATAAACAATAAATTTGCCAATTACAATGCTGTAATGTCGGCTGATGGAAATACAATAGCCTACACCTCCGATATGAAATTTTACGAAGCGGTTTTTTATTCAAACAAAGTTGATGGAAAATTTACTGAACCTAAAAACTTAAATATTGAAGCAAAAGTTGAGGGGAGTATAAGTACTACAGGAATTTCGTCCGATGGTAAAGAATTATACCTATTTAAAAAAGGCGACGACGATGGCAAAGGAGATATTTTTGTTAGTAAATTCGACGGAACTAAATGGTCTGGACTTGAAAAGCTAAACAAAAATATAAACTCCTCAGACTTAGAACAAAGTGCTTGCCCAAGCTCTGATGGAAACACACTTTATTTTACAAGTAACAGAAAAGGCGGTTTTGGTAGTTTAGATATATACAAATCAATAAAACAAGAAGATGGACAATGGGGAAAAGCTATAAATTTAGGCGAAAAAATTAACTCAAATTTCGATGATGTGTACCCATTTATTTTGTCAGACAACAAAACAATGTACTTCGGAACTCAAGGACACTACTACAATATGGGACAAAACGATTTATTTATGGTAAAACAACTAACAGATTCAACTTATACAAAACCATTAAATTTTGGATATCCATTAAATACTACCGACGATAATAGCTTTATATACCCACTAATCGAAACAGGAAAAGCACTAATTTCTTTAGCGTCAGACGATGGTTTTGGCGATTTAGATATTTACGAAATTACTTTTTATCCGCAAACCACACCTACCGTTACTTTAATGGGTAAATTAGATAATTACGGAAAAGAAATAGAAATTAAAATTAACTCCGATAACCAAAATACTCAAGAAATAAAAACAAAAACCGACGGTAATTTTTCAATACAAACTCCATCAGGCAAGGTAACAATTACAATTACTGCCGAAAATATGGATAATGCTTCAAAAACGTTAGATATTCCAAAAGTTTATTGTTTAGCTGAAATTAATATTAGCGATATTGAACTTAAACATAACAATACAGAAATTGCCGAAAAAAATGGTGGAACTCAAAAAAACACATTCGAAACCATAAATAATACAACAATTCCAACAATACTTTTCGAGTTCAATAAAATAAATGCTGATAAATATAATAAAGATTTAGATTTGCTGGCAAACTATTTAAATTCTGCAAACAATATACTTGTAGAAATTGGTGGATATGCCGATGCACAAGGCGATGAAGCATATAACTTAATGCTTTCAGAAAAAAGAGCCAATACTATAAAAAGTTACTTAATAAGTAAATCAGTTAATGCCGAAAAACTTATAGTTAAAGCCTATGGCGAAAAGTATCCGGTGTCAATAAACATAAACCCAAAATCGAGAAAATATAATAGAAGGGTGCAATTTAAAATTATTCGCGACGAAATAGGTAAATTAAATTTTGCTTTACCAGTAATTCCAGACGAATATATGATTAAATAAAAATACTATTCCCACTCAATAGTTGCAGGAGGTTTAGAGCTTATATCGTAAACAACCCTATTTATTCCTTTAACTTGGTTTATAATTTTGTTCGATACTTTAGCCAAAAATTCATAAGGTAAGTGAACCCAATCGGCAGTCATTCCGTCGGTTGATTGAACTGCACGTAAAGCAACAACTTGCTCGTATGTACGCTCATCGCCCATAACTCCAACCGATTGTATAGGCAACAAAATTACTCCAGCTTGCCAAACTTCATTATATAAATTATCGGCTTTTAGTTCCGAAATAAAAATATTATCGGCTTCTTGTAAAATGCGAACTTTGTCGGCAGTAATATCTCCTAAAATTCTAATTCCTAAACCCGGACCTGGAAAAGGGTGTCGTCCTAAAAGTGCAGAGCTTAAACCCAATTCTTTTCCAACACGGCGAACTTCATCTTTAAAAAGTAACCGTAAAGGTTCTACAATTTTAAGTTTCATATAATCGGGTAAACCGCCTACATTATGATGCGATTTTATAGTTGCCGACGGACCGTTTACCGAAATACTTTCAATTACATCGGGATAAATAGTGCCTTGTGCTAACCATTTTACATCTTCAATTTTTTTTGCTTCTTCATCAAAAACATCAATAAATGTTTTACCTATAGCTTTTCGTTTTTGCTCGGGGTCGGTAATGTTTTCTAAGGCTTTGTAAAATTTATCTTTAGAATTTACACCTATTACATTAAGCCCCATATTTTTATACGAATTTAAAACTTCTTCAAATTCATTTTTGCGTAAAAGTCCGTTATCAACAAAAATACAAGTTAATTTAGCACCAATAGCGTTATGTAAAAGAATTGCCGCTACAGAACTGTCAACCCCACCAGACAAGCCAAGTATAACCTTATCGGTTTTAATTTGTTCTTTTAATGAGTTTATTGAAGATTGTGCAAACGATTCGGGAGTCCAATTTTGCTGGCAACCACAAATATTTAGAACATAATTTTCTAACATAATTTTTCCCTGCAAAGTGTGATAAACTTCAGGGTGAAATTGAATGCCATAGGTTGTTTCTCCTTTTATTTTGTAGGCTCCTACTTTTACATCGGCAGTACTGGCTATAATATCGTAATTTTCAGGTATTTTGGCTATTGTATCTCCGTGCGACATCCAAACCTGCGTTTTTGTATCAATACCTAAAAATAAGTCGGAACTATTATTAACGTAATCTAAATTTGCACGTCCGTATTCTCTTTTGTTTGATGGAAGAACCTCTCCACCAAAATTATGTGCCAAAAACTGAGCACCGTAGCAAACTCCAAGTAAAGGTTTAATACCTTTTATTTCCGATAAATCGGGAACGGGAGCTTGTGCATCTCTAACAGAAAACGGACTGCCAGAAAGAATAACACCTTTAATATTTTTAGTTATAGTAGGAATTTTATTGAACGGATAAATTTCACAATAAACATTCATTTCGCGTATTCGCCTAGCAATAAGCTGTGTATATTGCGAACCAAAATCTAAAATTAATATAGTATCAAACATTTTCGTATTTTTTGCAAAGATAGTTATTATAAGAATAAGTACATAAAATAAGACCCTTGCAAAATAGCACTTTTAATTTTTTACATCACTTTTAATTAATTTCTTTTAAAAATTGAAATGGAATTTAAAAAAATAAAATACTTAACTTTACGTTTTTAAAAGTACTGATGTAGGAAACGTATTGATACAAAAAAATGAAAATAAAACTTATAATATCTTTAATGTTTTTAATATTAAAAACACAATCACAAACAATTAACAAAACATATACTTTTAAAGATAGCTTATTGAAGTATGAAAAGAGTGAAATTTCACAAAAATTAGCATTTATACTCGATTATAAAGCCGTTTTAAAATATGAGAGAAAACCTAATAACTCTGTTTCTGCACAAGATTCAATAAATTTTAAATTGTATAAACCTATCAATGCAAATAATTATATTTTAGCAAAAGCAAAAGAAACTAATTGTGTACTTATTAATGAAGAACATAATATTAGTTTTAATAGATTGTTTGCTATGAATTTGATAGACAGTCTTTATAATTTAGGATATAGGTATTTATTTTTAGAAACACTCAGCAATGGTGAAACAGTTGATACTAATTTAAATACACGGAAATATCCAATAATAAGCTCAGGATATTATACAAAAGACCCTGTTTATGCCGAATTTGTTCGTAAAGCTTTATCATTAGGTATTAAAGTATTACCTTATGAAAATACTGAAAATATTACAGATTATATTTATGATAAAGGGTATTTAAGAAGTGATAAAGGACATTTTTTAGAACGGGAGTTTATGATGGCTCTAAATATTTTAAAGCAAATAAAACAAGATAAAAATGCAAAAATAATTGTGTATGCTGGTTATGGACACATTCATGAAAAAGGCACAGCAATGGGGTATTATTTAAAGCAATTGAGTTATATAAACCCCCTAACTATAGACCAAACAGATATGCGAGAATATGAAAATGTAGATGATGAAAATATAATTTATAAATCGTTAAACATTTTAAATCCAACAATATTTATTGAAAATAATAATTTACCTTTTGTACAAGAAAATTTACGAGAAAGCACTGATATACAGGTTTTTTTCCAAGAACAACATACCTAAAAGGAAGACCAAACTGGTTAAAATATGGAACAAGAAATGAATATCATATCCCAAAAAATATAGAAATAACTTATCCGTGTAAAGTATTAGCATTTTACACAAACGAATACGACGAATTTAAAAATCAAGCTATTCCTATAGATGTAATAGAATTGAATAATAAAAAAGATAATACTCCACTATTTATACCATCAGATAAAAATATAAGTATTGTTTTTGCAAATACGAATGGAAATATTCAGAAAATAATTCAACTAAACGGTTTTAATAATAACAAATAAAAAAGTAGCAATAATAACAGTTTTAACTGAACTTACTATTAATTCTGTCCATTAACCCTTAAAACGCAATTCTTGAAATTGTATTAAAAATTATTTTAAAGTAATTATACAAATTGTTATTACTTAAGAAAAACATATTTAATTCTAATTTATGAGGCATAATTTCATTAATATAGGTTTCCTCAGGATTTACCGATTTTGATAAAACTTCGTTTTCGTTAAAATATTTTATTGAGGCATAATCAGAAATTCCGGGTTTAATTGTTAGTACTTGCATTTGTTTATTTGTGTATAAATTTACGTATTTTCGAACTTCGGGGCGAGGACCAACAAGACTCATATCTCCACGTAAAACATTTATTAACTGTGCAAATTCATCAATTTTATATTTTCTTATAAATTTGCCCACTTTGGTTATTCTACTGTCGTTATTTCCAATTGTAAGAAGCCCATTTTTATCGGCATTTACAGCCATAGAACGAAATTTATATAATTTAAAATCTTTATTATTTTTGCCAACTCTTACTTGTTTATAAAAAACGCCACCTTTACTTTCTATAACTATTGTCAAAGCCAATATAAGCAAAAAAGGTAAAAAAATAATTAAACCAAAAAACGAAAATATTATATCGAAAAAACGAATCATAAAATTATTTTTTCTACGCTATTAATAACTGTATTTATCACTAATTCAACCTGTTCGTTTGTTAAATCTTGATAAACTGGCAATGATATTTCGCAAGAATAGTTTTGGTAAGCAATTGGATAGTTTTCAATTTTATAGCCCCTATTTTTATAAGCGGTAAGCAATGGAAGAGGCTGAAAATGAACATTTACCGACACATCATTATCAAAAATATTTTGAATTATTTCATTTCTTTGTGTTTCTGTTATATTTTTTATTCTTAATGTATAAAGATGGTATGATGTCGTTCTTACATTATCTTCAATAATAGGCAATTGAGCCCATATTTTTTTTGCAAAAGCTGATTGATACTGTGTAAAAATTTCTTTCCGACGAGGTAAATTATCTATTTCATAATATTTCAACGAAATTAAACCTAACGATGCCTGAATATCGGTCATATTACCCTTGTAGCCTGCATCAATAACATCGTATTTCCAAGCTCCTTTTTGGGTTTTTGCTAGTGCATCTTTACTTTGTCCGTGCAACGACATTGTATTTAGTTCGGTATAAATTTCGTTACAATCGAAAGGTTCCGATAAATTTAGAGCAATTGCACCACCTTCGGCTGTTGTTAAATTTTTTACGGCGTGAAACGAAAAAACAGAAATATCTGTTAAACTGCCTGTTTTTTTAT
Organism: Paludibacter propionicigenes; assembly: GCA_020721655.1. Classification (GTDB taxonomy): domain Bacteria; phylum Bacteroidota; class Bacteroidia; order Bacteroidales; family JAFGXI01; genus DYMG01. Next base: position 30,248 of record DYMG01000021.1, read on the forward strand.
TTTTATATGTTGCCCCAAAAGAGTGTGCAGCATCGCTTAAAATTAAAATTCGGCCTAATTTTTTTTGATTTTCTGTTGTTGCTCTAAATTGATTAATTATTTCGCTGGTTTTAACCAAATTGTTTATTGCTTCAAAATTGGCGGGCAATCCAGCAATATCAACAGGTATTATAACTTTTGTTTTGTGTGTTATTGCTTTTTTAATTTCATCAATATTTATATTAAAATCGTTTTCATTAATATCAACCATAATAGGTGTTGCACCAGTGTGTATAATTGTATTTGCTGTTGCAGTATATGTGTATGCCGGAATAATTACTTCGTCTCCTTTGCCTACACCAAACCAATTTAAAATAATTTCTAAACCAAAAGTTGCTGAATTAACGCAAAGTGTTTTTTTATTTCCACAATATTCGGTTATTTTTTGTTCAAAAAGTTTAGTTTTTGGTCCTGTAGTAATCCAACCCGATTTTAATGTATCAACAACCTCATCTATAGCTTCTTGTTTAATGTGTGGTGGTGAAAATGGTATCATATTTTATATATTTTGCATTATTTGAATAAAATTATTCGATAAAATTTTATAATCGTGATTTTTTAACACAAAGGCTCTACCGTTTTTTGCCATTTGCGCTAATTCTATAACATTAGAACTTTCAAGTTTTAGTATTGCTTTTACTATTTCTGATGAATTTTCAGGTTCAATATCTAACCCACAATTTGCTTCTTTTACCATATTATTGCCTGCTTTAATTGCTTGAATAATTGGCTTTTCAGACATCATATAATCAATTAATTTATTTGGACTTATGCCAAATCGAAATAATGGCTGATACTGCAAGCCAATATATAAATAGTCGAATAATTTTAGTAATGATGGCATTTCGTGTTTATTTACAACATCAACAAAAAATACATTTTTTATATTATTTTCTTTAACCATATTTACTAAATGCGGTTTCTCTGGACCTTTTCCTACTATTACAAATGCAATTGTTTTTAATTCTACCGATGCTAAAACTAAGTTATTTAATGCATTAGCCAAACCTATTGTTCCTGTGTATGCAACAATTTTATTATATTTTTGTTTTATTTCAATAATTTCCGATTTTGTTTTTTCGTTTAATTCCTTAGGCTTTTCCCAATCAGCAATAACAATTCCGTTTGGAATATAGTGCCATTTTTTTAAATCCAAACCATGCAATTTCATGTGTTCATGTGTATTTGGCAGCATTGAAACAACAGCATTGGCATTTTTATAAGCAAAATTTTCGGCATGTTGCATTGCCATAATAAACGGGTGGTATTTACTCATTCCGCCCAATTCCATTGGAGAAAGAGGCCACAAATCGTGAACTTCGTAAATGTATTTTGCTTTCGAAATTTTTGCTATTTTTTTTGCCACATAATTATCGCTCGGATATGTTGATGAGGCTATTACCACATCTGGTTTATACTTATTGGCAAAATATTTCGAATTTAAATATGTAGTTTTAATAAATGCAAACATATTTTTAATTCTACCAACTCCATTTCCGTCGTATTTTGGGGTGTTTATCCAAACATAATTAATACCATCAATAATTTCTTCTTTAATATTTGTTTCTATTTTTGGATTGTATTGCCTTAAATGCGAGTGTGTTGCAAGAATAATTGTAACCTTATTGCCATAATTTAGCCATTCTTTAGCCAAATAATATGGACGGTATTCCATACCCATATTTGGCGAACCGGCATAATGATTTATAAGTAATATATTCATTCTGTAAAGTTGCCGTAAAAATATCATTTTTTATTGTGTTTTAAAAACAGATTGCAAATAGTATTATAAAACATATCAATAAAATTAATAATATTTATATATTATTATTAATTTAGCGGTTAAAATCAGTCTAAAAATAGAATAATGAGTGAATTTAATTTTCAAGAAATGTTTCCATTAGAAAAAGACGATACAAAATATCGTTTAATAACTAAAGATTATGTGTCGTTAGTTGAATTTGATGGTAGAAAAATATTAAAAATAGACCCAAAAGGTTTAGAATTATTATCGGAAACTGCTTTTACCGATGTTTCGTTTTATTTACGTACAGAACATCTTCAAAAATTAGCAAATATATTAGACGACCCTGAAGCAACCGACAACGATAAATTTGTGGCATACGCACTTCTTAAAAATTCGGTAACCGCAGCCGGTGGTCAATTGCCTACTTGCCAAGACACTGGAACAGCGATAGTTATGGGTAAAAAGGGCGAAAACGTTTATACCGGAGTAAACGATGCCGAATATTTTAGCAAAGGCGTTTATAATACTTACAATAAAAATAATTTGAGATATTCGCAAGTTGTTCCGTTTAATATGTTGGAGGAAAAAAATTCAGGAACAAATTTGCCTGCACAAATTGATTTATATTCGGTACAAGGAAATGAGTATAAATTTTTATTTGTAACAAAAGGCGGAGGCTCTGCAAATAAAACATATTTATATCAAGAAACAAAAGCCTTGCTAACAGAAGCAAATTTAATGAAATTTTTTAAAGAAAAACTAATAAGTATTGGAACAGCAGCTTGCCCTCCTTACCATTTAGCATTTGTAATTGGAGGTACATCTGCCGAAAAAAATTTACAAACAGTTAAATATGCATCGGCAGGTTATTACGATAATTTACCAACATCGGGAAATGAAGGCGGACGTGCATTTAGAGATTTAGAGTGGGAAGCAAAAATATTGAAAATAAGTCAAGACATTGGAGTTGGAGCACAATTTGGCGGAAAATATTTTGCACACGATATTAGAGTAATTCGTTTACCTCGCCACGCAGCCTCTAATCCAGTTGGAGTAGGTGTTAGTTGTAGTGCCGACAGAAATATAAAAGCAAAAATTACAGCCGAAGGTATTTTTGTTGAACAATTAGAGAAAAATCCTGCGAGATTAATGCCGGAAAAAGCACCACATTTAACACCAGCAATTGAAATTGATATTGATAAACCAATGAATGAAGTTTTAGCAGAACTTTCAAAATATCCTATTAAAACCCGACTAAGTTTAACTGGAACTTTAATTGTAGCTCGCGATATGGCTCATGCTCGTATTCAGGAAATGCTAAATAATGGCGAAGAAATGCCCGAATACTTTAAAAATCACCCAATTTACTACGCAGGACCGGCAAAAACTCCCGAAGGTATGCCTTCTGGTAGTTTTGGACCAACAACTGCCGGTAGAATGGATTCTTATGTTAATGCCTTTCAAGCAAAAGGTGGTAGTATGATAATGCTTGCCAAAGGAAACCGTTCGCCTCAAGTAAAAGAAGCTTGCCAAAAATTTGGAGGTTTTTATCTTGGCTCTATTGGTGGTCCTGCTGCTTTATTGGCAAAAGAAAATATTCTTTCTATTGAAGTGGTTGATTTTCCTGAATATGGAATGGAAGCCGTTAGAAAAATAAAGGTTAAAGATTTTCCTGCTTTTATTGTTACAGACGATAAAGGAAACGATTTTTTTGAACAAATTAATAATAAATAATTGTGTTTTTAACAATATAAAAAGTAGGGCTAAATGCTCTACTTTTTTTGTGTTATATAATGAGTGTAATCTCGTATGTTTGCAAAATGTAATATTTATTTGTTTTTTTATGAATAATAACAAAGTATTCAAACAAGTTTTGATTGGCGACATAAAATATTAAGTTCGTTGTCCCGGTTTACACCAACAGAATTATCAGGGGAAGTTGAATGTGATGAATTAGAATTATCACTTAGCGAAAAAGGTAATAGAAATTTAGACAGAAAACCAAGACAAAGAGGAACTGATTTTAAACCTAACCACGGAAAAGAAAAGGTGACAACAGTTCAGGTAGTTACAGCAGTAGAAAGAAAAG
>DYMG01000022.1 GCA_020721655.1 Paludibacter propionicigenes
TAATGATGTATTGAAACATTATTTAGTGGCACATATTCAAACGCCAATTACACCAGTCAGTGCCAACGAAATCGAAATTTGGTCTAACAAACGCTGGAACATGCAAAAGACCCTTGCTATAAAGATATTGCGGCAGGGTTGAGTTTATCATTGTTAGCGGGTTTATTTTTGTCGAATTTTCTAGAAGCTTTAAGTAGTTCGGTTGAAATAAAAGAAAATAATTATAGTAAATTTAAAATCATGTTTATGTGGACTTCTTTGATGATTATTACAGGCTTAGGGCACTACTTAGTAATTTTTTACTCTACGGAGCTAGCCCAACTGTGTTTTCAATTTAAATTCAAGAAATTGCTGCTGGTGCCATGTTAACTATGATTGCCGAAACTATGTTGCCCGAAGTCTTCGAAAAAGGTGGTTCAGTTACCAGATTATCAACTTTACTTGGCTTTTTAACAGCAATTCTATTTAAATAGCTTGGATAAGTAATTAAGAATTAAAAATTGTGGATAATTCGGGTTTATAATTTTTAGGATTATTTGTACTTGTTTTATTGTCTTATATCAAGTTGCATTCATTAAACTTGTAGCATAAAAATTATTGTTATTACTTTGCATAATGGAAGTATATTTACAAGTAGAACATTTAACTAAATCGTTTGGCGATTTAGTATTATTTACTGACATAACGTTTAGTATTCACAAAAACGAAAAAGTAGCAATAATTGCAAAAAACGGAGCAGGTAAATCAACCTTATTGAGTATAATTTCTAATTTAGACACTCCCGATTCTGGCAACATAAGTTTTAGAAACAATATAAAAATTGCATTTTTAGACCAAAATCCGCAATTGCCAATAGAAAGCTCGGTTTTCGACGCTGTTTATTTAAGTAGCGACGACAAAACAAAAATTATAAAAGATTACGAAAATGCAATAAATACAGAAAATCATAATCTTATTACAGAACTATCTCATAAGATAGACAACTTAAATTTATGGGATTTTGAAACGAACATTAAACAACTACTTTCTAAACTTAAAATAACAGATTTATCGCAAAAAATTAAACATTTATCGGGCGGACAAAAAAAACGTGTTGCTCTTGCTATTACACTTTTAAAAGAACCAGATTTACTTATTTTAGATGAACCTACAAACCACTTAGATTTAGATATGATTGAGTGGCTTGAATTGTATTTAAAAAAAACAAAAAGTACTTTATTAATGGTTACTCACGACCGTTATTTTTTAGATAGAGTTTGTAACAATATTATTGAAATTGACGATTTTGGATTGTTTAAATATAACGGAAACTACGAATATTACTTAACTAAACGCGAAGAGCGACTTTTAAATAAACAAAGCGAAATAGATAAAGCTAAAAACTTGTTTAGCAAAGAACTTGAATGGATTCGAAGAATGCCTAAAGCAAGAAGTACTAAAGCAAAATATAGAATCGATGCCTTTTACGATTTAAAAGATGTAGCCAATCAACGCATTGCAAATCAACAAATTGAAGCAAATGTTTTAAGCAAGCGATTAGGTAATAAAATTGTGAATTTTAAGAATGTTTATAAATCGTTTGATAAGCTAACAATATTAAACAACTTTACATACGACTTCCAAAAAGGAGAAAAAGTATGTATAGTAGGTAATAATGGAACCGGAAAATCTACATTTTTAAACTTACTTACCGGAAACATAAATCCCGATAAGGGCGAAATAGAAATTGGCTCTACTATTGAGTTTGGATACTATAAACAAGATGGTATTAAAATTAATGATAATGAACGTGTTATTGATGTTGTAACAAATATAGCCGAATTTATTGAAATGGATAAAGGCAAAAGTTTATCGGCATCGGCATTTTTAAATAAATTTTTATTTCCACCCGAGAAGCAATATAATCTTGTTTCGAAGCTAAGTGGTGGCGAAAAACGTCGTCTATATTTGCTCACAGTTTTAATAAAAAATCCAAATTTTTTAATTCTAGACGAGCCAACTAATGACTTAGATATTATGACTTTAAATGTACTTGAAGATTTTCTAAAATCATATCAAGGTGTTGTAATAATAGTTTCTCACGATAGGTATTTTAACGATAAAATAGCTGATAGGTTGTTTGTTTTTTCGGGAAATGGTGAAGTTAAAGGTTTTGAGGGAAATTATACTCAATATAGAAATTACAAAGAACAAATTGACGAGGAAGCTCTAAATGTAACAACTAAAGAAATTAAAACATTGCCAGTTGAAAAAATTGCGAAATCAAAAAAAATGGGTTTTAACGAAAAGCGAGAATACGAAACTTTAGAAAAAGAAATAGAAGAACTTAATAAACAAAAACTAAAAATAGAAGAGTTTTTAAATTCAGGCTCGTCTAACCATAATTTGCTTGAAGAAAAAGCCAAAGAAATTGCCGAAATAATTGCCAAAATCGACAATAAAGAACTTCGTTGGCTTGAATTAAGTGAATTATTATAATTAAACGGTTACATCTCTAACTATTGAAAGTATTGAATTGGCGTTTATGCGTGAAATTCTGGCTTCAAAATTTCTTAATCCAACTTGTGAAGGCAATGTGTAATTAACAGTCTGTATTTTTTTTGTTTGTATAGCTGTTTGAATTTTTAACAATATCTCTTGCACTTTTTCGGGTTCAAAAAAATCGGTTAAATTTTTTCCTACGATATTCTCTTTAGCTGTTCCTAATCTGCGTTCAGCATCGGCTTTATATTCCAAATATTTACCATCTTTATTTATTATAAAAACTATATCTGGAATAGCTTCATAAATACCGTTAAGTTTTTCCTGACTTTCTTTTAGAGAGTGTTCTATGCTTTTTCGTATGGAAATATCACGAATTAATGTATGTACTACCGGTTCTGAACCTATCATTATAATGGTTAGCGTAACTTCCGATTCTAATATTTGTCCGTCTTTTTTCTTGTAAACCCAGTAGTAAGGTTCGTTGTTTCCTTCGGTAGCCTCTCGTATTTTTCGCTGAAATTTTTCTAATGAATTTGACCCACTTGGCTGTGTTTCGGGAAATAATTGCGAAATTGAAATGGTTTTTAGCTCTTTGTCGTTATATTGAAATGTTTTTTTTACGGATTCGTTATAATCTATTATTTCATAATCTTTTAGTATAAAAATAGCATCATTTGCTTTGCTAAAAATACTAGAATATCGTTTTTCGTTTGCTAAAATTTTGTTTTCAAGGTCTTTGTATTTTGTAACATCAATATAGTAACCAAGCATTTCGTAACCATTGTTGTTGTCGTTTATTATTGTGGAAAAATCGCGTACCCATATAATTCCACCATTTTGTTTAGTTATGCGGTAATCGCTAAATTTTATTTCTTTTTCGCCTTTTTCTATGGCTTCTTTTCTTTCTTGGTTATGGCGTTCTATATCGTCAATATGTATAAAATTAGAAAATTTAGCTTTGCCACTTTTTAAATCTTCTGAACTGTAGCCTAACACGTCTTTGCAATTTATTGATGCATAAGTTATTGTAAAGTTTTGGTCGTAATTGGCTCTAAGTACTGCTACTTCTCCATTATTAAAAAGTTTGCGTTCTTGAAGCAGGTAATTATTTGTTTTCGATATTTCTTCAATTAGTTGTTTGCGTTCGGTTATGTCGGCTATTGAACCTGCAAGCCGAATAATTTTACCCGATTCGTCTTTTAAGGCTTCTCCTCGTTCTAAAACCCATTTGTATTCGCCAGATTTATGCCTCATTCGTAATTCAACAATATAAATATCTAATTCTCCTTTTATGTAATTTTCGAGGGTGTCTTTGCTCTTTTGGTAGTCGTCGGGGTGAACTAAGCTATCTCTAACTCCAAATTTGTTTTCTAATTCATAATCATTAAATCCCAACAAAGCTTTCCAGCGAGGCGATAAGTAAATTTCATTTGACAAAATATCCCAATCCCAAATACCATCGTTTCCGCCATTTGCAACTAATTCGTATCTTTGTTGGCTTTTGCTTAGTTTTATTATGTTTTCTTGGCTTTCGGTAATGTCTAAAGTCCATAATAAAATTCTATATATTTCTCCTTTTTCGTTTATTATAGGGTCTAAATGAGATTCGTTCCAATATTCTTTTTTGTTTTCTGGCGATATTTTTTGTTTATATATTTGACTTTCTCCCATTTTAGCTCGTTCGTAGTTCTCTTTAAATTGCTTTTCGCCAAGTTCTGATGGGACAAATTTTAAAATTGAATCGCCTTTTTTTAGGTTATATCTAAATTCTTTTTGAATAACCTCAAAAGCTTTATCGTTAAACGAAACTATATTGTAATTTAAATCTAACAAATAAAAACGCTGAATACTCGATTGAAATATTGGTGTTAAATCGGTTTTTATTTCAAATAATTTTTTTTCTAGCTCTTTTTGTTTTGACATATCGGAAAGAGAAACACAGTATTTTTCTATTTTATTGTTTATTTCTAAGGGAATAAACGATATTTTTAAATAATACTCTTCATTGCCTACAATTACTTGTCGTTCAAGATAATGAGATATTCCCTCAAAAACATTTTCTATTAAACTATCGAGTTCAAATTTGGGTATAAAATTTAGTATGTCAAATATAGTTATGTTTAATAAATTGTTCGTTTTAAGAAGTTTTTTCGAGTATTTGTCGGCTAAATTGTTCGTTTTAAGAAGTTTATGCTCTGTATCGTAGAAATAAAGTGCTTCGTTTATGCCGTTTATTAGTATTTCGTATTCTGTTTTTTGTTCGTGGCTATATGTTTTTGTCTGTTTGTTGTTTTTTAATTCTTTAAGCGTAAATATTAGTTCGTTAGTGTTGTTTGTTACTATTGGATAACACCAAAATGAATATGTTCTAGTTTTATCGTCTTTACAAATGTTTAATTCAAAATTATTTTCATATTTCTTCTCAAATTTAATCAATTTTAAAAGTGTTTCCTCAAAAAAGAAGTTATCAAAATCGGGAAATAGACTTGCAAAACTCATTAATTTTTGTTCATTTATTTTAAACGATGCAAAGTTGTTTTTCCAAGTTATTTTTCCGTTTAAATCTGTGGTAAAACATATAAATGGAAAATTATCTATTATTAATGCTTTTTTTGCTAAAAATTGTTCGTTATTAAATTTTTTAAGGGCTATTTCAATGGCTATTTGAAGCGAAAATTTATTTATAGGTTTTACTAAATATCCGTAAGCATTAGAGTTTACAGCATCTTTACCTTTTTTATCGTCGGTAGAACTTGATATAAAAACAACTGGAATATTAAATTTTTCATTTATAATATTGGCGGCTATTATACCATTTATATCACCTTTAAGAATTATATCCATTAACACAATATCAGGCTTCTCTTGCTCAATTTTTTCCAGAGCCTCGTTTGCCGTATTGTAAAATCCTACCAACTCGTGCCCTATTTGAGTTAAAAACATTCTAAATACTGTAGATAACATTTTGTCATCTTCAATTATTATAACTTTCTTTGCTTCCATATTTAAATTACCCTTAATTTTGTAAATATACTTTGTTAAGGTCTAAAAAAAAAGTAATGCTTTAAAAATATTTGTTCAATGAGATTAATTATTGATATTGGTAATAATTTTACAAAATTAGCCTCGGCTTTTAATGAAAACAGTATTGAAAATATTCAACGATTTAAAAACAATGAAGAATCAATTTTAAACTACATAAAAACCGAAAATTTTACTAGTGCAATAATTTCTTCTGTAGGAAACCCCAATTTAAAACTAACTAATATCTTAAAAAAACTTAATATTTTTACTATAATATTAAATCATAATACACCTATTCCAATTAAAAATTTATACGAAACCCCACAAACTCTTGGTTTAGATAGACTTGCTGCTATTGTTGGGGCGTATTCAATTTATCCAAATAAAAACATCTTAATTTTTGATGCAGGAACAGCTCTAACCATAGATTTTTTGAACAGTAATGGCGAATATTTGGGAGGAAATATTTCTCCGGGTTTAGAAATGAGATTTAAAGCACTTAATGCTTTTACACATAAATTACCTTTATTAGAAAAAACAGACACCGTAAATTATATAGGAAATTCTACAAAAACTGCAATAATTTCAGGCGTACAACAAGGAATGCTAAACGAAATGGAAGGATATATTAATAAATTTGCAAAAAATTATGAAAATTTACAAATTTTAATTACCGGTGGCGATAGTTTTTTCTTTGAAAATAAATTAAAAAATAACATCTTTGCAAATTCAAATTTAGTTCTAATAGGTTTAAATAACATACTCTCTTTTAATGATTAAAAAACTAAGTTCATTATTTCTGTTACTAAATGCTGTTGTGCTGTTTTCACAAAACAACTACTCTTCAATATACTCAAGATACGGCATAGGGGAAATTTTTCCAAAAGGTTATGCTAATAATTTTGCAATGGGTTATTCAGGAATAGCATACAGAGATGCCAATTATTTAAACGATATTAATGCGGCATCTTATACCGAATTTGACACAATGACAGTAATTTTCAACTTCGGACTAAACGGAAAATACACATCAGTAAATACAACTAATGCCTCTGAAAATCATTATTATGCAAACATTTCAAATATATCTTTAGGCTTTCCTATAACCAAATGGTACTTTGCCGGAATTGGTGCTAAACCTTATAGCCAAACTAATTATTCTATTTCTAACACCTCAGAACTTATCGACAACCTCGGAAACACAATTACAGAATACACACAAAGCAATACTGGCTTAGGGAGCATTAATCAACTGTATATAACTCAGGCATTTAAACTTACCAAAAACCTATCTTTAGCCGGACATATATCTTACTTATATGGTAGTATAATAAATACAACATCTCTAAATTTTCCAACCGATTTTGGAGCCCAAAATATGTTCGAGCAAAATAAAACTTTCGTAAACGATTTTTATTTCGATTTTGCAACTCAATATTATACCAAATTAGCTAAAAATATTAAACTTACAGTTGGATTAATTTATGACATCAAAAAAAATATAGCCTCGCAAACAACAACATCTGTTCAAAGTTACCAGGGCTCAAATACAAGTTCTATTGATACTTTAGAAAATGCTACCACAAATAAAAATAACCTAACATTACCAATGTCTATAGGAGGAGGTATAGGCTTAAAATACAAACAATCATACAATTTTTTACTCGATTTTACTTATACCGATTGGAAAAATGCCAAATTTTTTGAGCAAACCGATGTTAAAAATAGCTCAAACATAAGCTTTGGCTTAGAAATTACCCCAAATACTAACTCGCTAACATATTTAAACAGAGTGAAATATAGAATAGGTGGGTATTATAAAAATTCCTATATTATTGTTAAAGAAAATCAATTAAACGATTTTGGCATAACTTTTGGAATTGGAGCACCTATACGTAAAACAGGTACATCGTTCAATTTTGCTTTTGTTTTTGGACAATTACAACCAACGTCTAAAGACTTAATTAACGAAAAATATGTTGGAGTAAGTTTAAGTTTATCGTTTATGGATAAATGGTTTTACCAAAGAAAATTTGATTAACATTTAAATATTTTCTATAATGAAAAAAATAATTTTAGCTCTATTAGTAGTAATTTTAATTACTCCTTTTTTAAAAGCACAAAACGAAAAATACGGTAGCGATTCGGCAAAATGCGTAATAAACCTATCATTATACAAAGAATTTGTAAACCAACAAAATTACAAAGACGCTATTAATGGTTGGAGAAACGCATACAAAATTTGCCCAAAATCAACCAAACAACTTTATAAAGACGGCGAAAAAATTTACAAATACTTTATTGATAAAGAAAAAAATGTCGATATAAAAAACAAATATGTTGATACATTAATGCAAGTATATGATAAACGCGTTGAAATATATAATGATGGCGACGATGTTAGAGGACGACAAGGTTTTGCATTATATAAATATCGCGAAACAGCTTACGAAGATGCTTACAACAAAATGCTGTTCTCATTAAACGCCAACAATTTTAGTATAGCTTACGTTCAAAGCTTTATGTTTACAACTGTTGCAATGTTTAAAGACAATAAAATTGATGCTGGAGCAGTTGTAGAAAACTTTTCGAAAATATCGGCTGTAATTGAAAAAGAAATAACAGAAGAAGCTGATACATCTAAAAAACGAACCTATAATAGTATAAAAGATAATGTAAGCTCTAGTTTTGCTAAAAGCGGTGCTGCGTCGTGCGATGTATTAGTAAATTATTACACTCCAAAATATAATGAAACTCCAACAAATGCAGACCTTCTAAAAACAATTACAAAATTTTTAGATATGAATAATTGTACCGATAGTAAATTATTTTTTGATGCCTCAGAATCACTATATTCTATAGAACCATCAGGACCAGCAGCCTATAACATAGCTATATTAGCTGTTAAATCGTCAAATTATCAAAAAGCCGAACAATACTACAAAAAATCAATAGAACTTACCGAAGATAAAGCACTTAAAGCAAAATATTATTTAGATTTAGCCAAAATAGACTACAGTCAAAAACAATTTGCTAATGCAAGAACTAATGCCTTAAATGCAGCAAACTTAAAATCAGGTTGGGGAGACCCATACATTCTTATTGCTAAAGCTTATGCCGCATCAGCTCAATCGTGTGGAGAAAAACCTTTTGAAAAAAATGCGGTTTACTGGGTTGTTGTCGATAAACTTAACAAAGCAAAAGCAATAGATGCGTCTGTAGCAAACGAAGCAAACAACTTAATTTCGCAATACAGAGCTTATTTCCCATCAAAAGAAGAAGCTTTTTTCGAAAATGTTACCGAAGGTGCTTCATATACAGTTGGCTGTTGGATTAATGAAACAACTACCGCAACATTTACAAAATAATGAATCTATTTAAAATACTAAACAAAAGCATTATAGTACTAACTATAGTGCTTTTGTTTTCTTGTGAAAATAAAATAGAAGAAATAAACGCAATAATAGACACACAACCAAAAAGTTACGCAAAAAACATAACAATTTATAGAACAGACTCAGCAAAAATTATAGTTAAAATATTTGCTAAAGAACTAACAAACATAAACGACGAAAAAAACCCGCTAACCGAATTTCCAAAAGGTATTGATGTTACAACATATAAAAATTATCCAAAACCAGAATCGAGCATAAAATGCAATTACGCTAAAAATTACGATAACGAAAAAATTTGGATAGCCCAAAACGACGTTGTAGTTATTAACTCCGATGGAGTAAAACTAAACACCGAAGAGCTTTTTTGGAATACCGAAACAAAAAAAATTTACACCGATAAAAACGTTAAAATTACCACAAAAACAGAAATAATTTTAGGAGAAGGAATGATTGCCGACGAAGACTTTAAAAACTACGAAATAAAAAAACCTAAAGGTAGTTTCTACATAGAAGAATAATTGAATGCCTTAAAATTCAAACGAAAACTCTATAACTTTTTAACGAATATATAAAATAATAAATAGTACTTTTGCAAAATAATTTGAATCGAAAATAATTAAATGGGAAATTCTAAAAATACTGAGTTTACTTTTAATACTATAGAAGAAGCATTAGAAGAGATTAAAGCAGGAAAAGTTATTATTGTGGTTGACGACGAAGACCGAGAAAACGAAGGCGATTTTATTACCGCAGCCGAAACAATTACACCCGAAACAGTAAACTTTATGGCAACACACGGAAGAGGACTAATTTGTGCCGCAATTCCAGAATATGTTTGCGATAACTTAGAGTTAGAACTAATGGTTGGTAAAAATAATTCACTACACGAAACGCCTTTTACTATTTCTGTCGATTTAATCGGGCATGGTTGCACAACCGGAATTTCGGCATACGACAGAGCACAAACCATAAAAGCATTAGTCGACCAAAATACAAAGCCAACAGACTTAGCCAGACCAGGACACATTTTTCCGCTTAAAGCAAAAAACAAAGGCGTTTTGCGACGATCCGGACATACCGAAGCAACAGTAGATTTAACCCGCTTAGCCGGATTAAAACAAGGAGGTGCATTGGTTGAAATAATGAACGAAGACGGAACAATGGCTCGCCTTCCAGAACTTATGAAAGTTGCACAAAAATTCAATATGAAAATAATTTCTATTGAAGACCTTATTAGATACCGGTTACAAACAGAAAGCCTTATAATTAAAGGCGTACAAGTACAAATGCCAACCGAATTTGGAAACTTTGAACTTATCCCTTTTAAACAAAAATCAAACGGATTAGAACACGTTGCCTTAATTAAAGGACAGTGGGACGAAAACGAACCAATATTAGTTCGTGTACACTCATCGTGCGTAACCGGCGATATTTTCGGTTCTTTACGTTGCGATTGCGGACCTCAACTCCACAAAGCAATGCAAATGATTGACAAAGAAGGAAAAGGTGCCGTAATTTATATGAACCAAGAAGGTAGAGGTATTGGTTTAATGAACAAAATAGCTGCATATAAACTTCAAGAAGAGGGCGAAGATACTGTTGACGCAAACCTAAAATTAGGATTTAAAGACGATGAAAGAGATTATGGCGTTGGCGCTCAAATTATTAGAGCTTTAGGCATAAAAAAACTTCAATTAATAACAAACAACCCAGTTAAAAGAGCCGGATTGGAAGGTTACGGTTTAGAAATTGTAGAAATTGTTCCAAATATTATTGAACCAAATAAATACAATAAACGCTACTTAGAAACTAAACAAAACCGAATGGGTCATTTTTTAGACATAATTTCATATAATTCAGAAAAACAGTAAAAAATGCTTAGTAAAATTGACGAACTTCTTAGAGAAACAGAAACATTTCTCACAACAAAAATTGACGACGTTGAAACGTTTAGAATATCAATGTTAGGAAAAAAAGGAAAGATTACATCGTTATTTAACGATTTTAAAAATGTGCCTAACGAACAAAAAAAAGAATTTGGAAACAAGCTTAACGAGCTAAAAAATAAAGCTTTAGATAAAATAACAGAACTAAAATTACAATTAGAAACCGAAACAAACCTTGCCTCTGGAATGGACTTAACAGCTCCGGCAGCAAACATAAAAATTGGAACCAGACACCCACTATCAATTGTAAGAAACGAAATTATTGATATTTTTAAAAGAATAGGTTTTACCATTTCAGAAGGACCCGAAATTGAAGACGACTGGCACGTTTTTTCGGCATTAAATTTCCCCGAAGAGCACCCTGCCCGAGATATGCAAGACACTTTTTTTATAGAAAAAAATCCCGATATACTATTACGTACCCACACTTCATCGGTGCAAACAAGAGTAATGGAATCGCAAAAACCACCAATTAGAACAATTTCTCCTGGCAGAGTTTTTCGTAACGAAGCCATTTCTGCTCGTGCACACTGTATTTTTCATCAAATTGAAGGGCTTTACATCGATAAAAATGTATCGTTTGCCGATTTAAAACAAACATTACTATATTTTGCGCAAGAATTTTTCGGCGAAAATACAAAAATACGCGTTCGCCCATCTTATTTCCCTTTTACCGAACCATCTGCCGAGGTAGATGTAACCTGCTCGCTTTGCGGAGGAAAAGGTTGCAATGTTTGCAAACACACAGGTTGGTTAGAAATATTAGGTTGTGGTATGGTTGACCCCAATGTTTTAGAAAACAACAATATAGACAGTACAAAATATACAGGTTTTGCATTTGGTATGGGTGTGGAAAGAATTACAATGCTAAAATACGGAATTAAAGATTTAAGATTGTTTTTTGAAAGTGATGTGCGTTTTTTAAAACAATTTAAAGGCTCATTCTAAAAATAAAACAATGGCAGAAGACTCAAACGAAAAACAAAAACTTCTCGACAAAAGATATTTACAAATGGCACAAATATGGGCAGAAAACTCATATTGTAAAAGAAAAAAAGTTGGAGCTCTTATTGTAAAAAGTAATATGATAATTTCTGATGGATTTAACGGAACCCCATCGGGCTTTGAAAATATTTGCGAAGACGAAAATGGAATTACAAAACCCTATGTGCTTCACGCCGAGGCAAATGCCATTACTAAGGTCGCAAAATCGGGAAACAGTAGCGACGGAGCCACGCTTTACGTAACAACATCGCCTTGCATTGAATGTTCAAAACTAATTATTCAGTCAGGTATAAAACGAGTTGTTTTTTTAGATAAATACCATAATACAGAAGGTCTTGATTTACTTAATAGAGTTGGTGTAGAAATTGTACACTTAGTTTAATTAAAAACGTACTAATTAAATGAATTTAGAAAGTCTCCTAAATATAAACCCTGTATGGTTAGCTCTATTTGCAGCAATTTTTACTTGGTTTATTACGGCTTTAGGTGCAGGAATGGTTTTTTTCTTTAAAACCATCAATAAAAAAATACTTAACTCAATGTTAGGATTTGCCTCTGGAGTTATGATTGCTGCAAGTTTTTGGTCGTTGTTAAATCCGGCAATTGAAATGGCTGAAAAAGATGGTCAAATTACTTGGCTTCCTGCCGTAGTAGGCTTTTTATCTGGTGGATTATTTCTTTTTTTAATTGATAAAATACTGCCTCACTTGCATTTAGGTCTCCCAATGAATAAAGCCGAAGGTATAAAAACAACTTGGCAAAGAAGCGTTTTATTAGTTTTGGCTATTACTTTACATAATATTCCCGAAGGTTTAGCTATTGGAGTAGCTTTTGGGGCATTAGCTACCGACCCAACAATTGGTGTGCTTTCTGGAGCAATAGCTTTAGCTGTTGGTATTGGCTTGCAAAATTTCCCTGAAGGTGCTGCAGTTTCAATTCCTCTTAGAAGAGAAGGCGTTTCTATGTTTAAAGCATTTAATTTAGGGCAACTTTCGGGTATTGTAGAACCAATTGCAGCTGTAATTGGGGCGTATTTGGTTTTATTAATTCACCCTCTTTTACCTTATGCTCTTTCTTTTGCTGCTGGTGCTATGATTTTTGTTGTTATTGAGGAGCTAATTCCAGAGTCGCAAATGGGAAACGAAACAGATTTGTCAACCGTTGGGGCTATGATAGGTTTTGCTTTAATGATGTTTTTAGATGTTGCTTTGAGCTAATTTTTAACAGTTCCATTTTTCCATTTGGGCGTTATTACTAACGATAAAAAACTAAACACAACTAAATATATAGGGTGCAAAACAAATAGTATAGGGAAATACCAAAGCAATTTTTGTTTTTTATATTGTATTGATAATGAGATAGAATGCGTAAGCTCTATGAAAAATTTAATGGTAATAAAAATTAAAAAAAGGGCATTAAATTTTTGTTCAAAAAGTGAGTAAATAAACCATAGCACCACCAGCAAATTAACAACAGTAGTAACAATTCCAACAAAAAGTATATCAAAATCGGTAAAACGTTTCGATTTTCCAATCCAGCGTAGTCGCTGATTAAAAAAACTTTTAAAATCAGTTTCAGCAAAGGTATATACAACAGAATTTGGTGATTTTATAAATTTTATATCGTTTTTGTGTAATTTTTTAACTTTCTCTAAAAAAAACATATCGTCGCCAGATGTAGCAGTGTTTATACTATTAATAAACAAATTTTTTAAGCTGTTATGATATACCAAATTAGCAGCAGTTATTAAAATTGGGCATTTAATAAGGGCAGAACCGCCAGTAATTCCTGCAATATTTAATATTTCTAACGATTGCATTTTTTCAAAAAAAGTGTTTTCGTTTGCATATAAAATTGGTGAAAAGGCTAATTTAAAATTATGGTGTATATAAAAACTCGAAATTGTTTTTAACCATTCGGTATTTAATACTACATCGGCATCAGTATGTATAATTAATTCATTTTTAGCTAATTTTAAACCTTCAAGTAAAGCATTCTTTTTGCCATAATTTGATTCTAAATTAATAAGTTTAAACAACTTATTATCAGATGTTTCTTGTAGTATTATTTCATAACTATTGTCGGTAGAATTATCGTTAATTAGTATAATTTCTAAGTCTATAGCTTTTAAGTTTAGCAATTTTAAGTTTGTAATTAGCTGTTTTAAATGCAATTCTTCATTTTTAATTGGAATTAATAAACTAAAGCTAACGGTTTTGTTTGTATTGCCTACAAAATTTTTAGTACTTATGTTTTTAGCATAAAACGAAATTATTATTATGCTATAAATAAATATGGGGGTTAAAAAAAGCAGCACTATTTTGCCAATTTGTTATTTTGTTTTTCAATATGTTTTAACCCCTCTCTTACACTAAGTGGCTTTAATTTATTATTTAAAATAAAATCGGCTACTTCGTTAGGATATAATTTTGAATATTCTCGCAAAGCCCAACCAATAGCCTTTTTAATGAAAAACTCATCAATATTTGATGTTTTTAAAATAAAATGTTTTAATAAATTAAAATCGGTTTCTTTTTTATATTTAAGTTGAAAAATAATAGCTGTTCGTTTTAGCCAAATATTATCAGAATTAATCCATTTTTCGGTATATATAGGCAATAAATTTGTATGAATTTTGAAAAATTTGCCAACAATATTAGCGGCTATAAAATCAACTGTATCCCACCACGATTTATTTACTATTAAAAACTCTATAAAATCTATGCTTTTTGCCGATAAATGCTTTAAGTTAGCATTAAAAATGTCCATACCAAAATATTGTAGCTCTCTTTGTGGGCTGTTCCACATGTGTTTAACTATAAATTCAACGTCGGCAATTTGTGGTTTTGAGGTTTTTAATATTGCTGTTTGAAGTTCGTTTCTTAATGGCGATTTAATTCCAAAATAATCGAATTTATTTCGCATATAAGCACTCATTGATAAAGCATTAGCATTATTCAAGTTGTTTGCAAATACCTCTTCTACATAAAATATAAATTGTTTGGCTATATCCATATTTCTTTTAAATTGCTAAAAATACAATTTATTATTAATTAATTTATAAAAATTAATTAACTTTGCAAAAATCAATTTAACCATTAAATAGAGTGGTTGGGAAAGAAGATGTAGATAAAATAGTAAAAGTATTTAAAGAAAATTCAACAATAAATTTTGCCGATTATTCAGAAAAATCTTTTATTAGAAGGTTAGAAAAAATTTTAATCGACGAAAACTGTACTATCGATGATATTGTTTCTAAAATAGAAACTGACAATATATACTTAAATTTCATAAAAAATACAATAACTGTCAATACAACAGAGCTATTTAGAGACTCTGAAATGTGGCTAAACTTAAAAATCCCATTTAAAAATTACATAAAACATAAATCGGAATTACAAATATGGCATGCCGGAGTTTCTACTGGAGAAGAATTATACTCTATGAAAATGTTCTTGCAAATGATAGGTTATAGTGAAAATTTAACACTTATTGGTACCGATTTAAACGATAAAGTTATAGAACTTGCAAAAGCTGGAGTTTACAAAAATAATATAATAGCCGATTATATTCAAAATTTCGATTTAGTAAACAATACATTTAATTATTTAGATGCAATTAAATTAACCGATTTTGCCAATTTTAATAAAGCGACAAACAAAATAGAAATAAAACCTTCCTTTAAAAAAGATACAGATTTTTTTGTGTTAGATTTACTAAATGCCGAATATAATTTTCAAGAAAATTTCGATATAATAATGTGCAGAAACGTTCTTATATATTTTAACTTAGAATTGCAAAACAAAATACTAAATAAATTTCACAACCTTCTTAAACCAAAAGGATTGCTTATTTTAGGTACACACGAAAGCATTATGCCACCAATCTCTAATAAATTCAAAAAAACAGATGGGTTTTATGAAAAAAAATAAAATTAACCACACAAAAATAATTCATTAATAATGTTTAGGTATTATTATAAATAATATATATTTTAGCAGTTATCATATATGAGAAAATATATATACATAATACTTGTTGTAAGCAACTTTCTAAACGTTCAACTATATTCGCAAGACTTTGCTTTTAAGCATTTAACTGTTGATGATGGTTTGTCGCAAAGTTCTGTTAACTGCATAAAACAAACTAAAGACGGATATTTATGGTTTGGAACACAAGAAGGTTTAAATAGATATAATGGCTACGAATTTAAAATTTATGCCAACAATCCTAAAGATACAAACTCGTTATCAAATAGTTGGATTTGGAGTATAGCCGAAGACAAAAAAGGAAATTTATGGATAGGTACTAATGCCGGACTTAACTATTTTGATAGAAAAACAAATAAATTTAAAAGGTTTATACACAATTCAAAAATTCACGGATCTATACCAAGCGACCAAATTTATGGAGTTTATGTCGATAAAGACGACGTTTTGTGGCTAAAAACAATTACATCTATATGCAAATATAACAAAAGTAACAACGAATTCATTGAATTTGAACACGGTAGAGATTTTTTAGACCCAGAACAAAGCGATTTTCCATTTCCAATAATAGAAACAAAAGACGGGTTGTGGGTTGGTAGCTACAAAGGCTTGCAAAATTTTAATAAAAATCAAGAAAAATTTAAATTTTTTACACATAAAGAAAACGACCCAACATCTTTAAGCGATAATACCGTTTACTCTGTGGTAGAAGACAAACAACAAATGATTTGGATAGCAACAAATAACGGTTTAAATAGATTAGACCCTAAAACAAAAAAAATAAAACATTTTAATTATGAAAAAAATAATAACTCATCTATATCATCAAATCAAATAATATCGCTTTTTGTAGACGACGAAGGATATTTATGGGTTGGTACACGTGGTAATGGGGTTGATAAAATTAATACCACAACATTGCATATAACCCATTTTAAAAACGAAAAAGGAAACAAAGAAAGCCTTGCTTTGAACACAGTTTACTCAATTTTTGAAGATAATTCTAAAAATATTTGGCTTGGTACAAATGGAAATGGTATAGATAATGTTTCCCTTCGTCAACCAAAATTTAAATTATACAAAAACTCATCAGGAGCAAACTCATACAATTTATCAGAAAATATGATAGCTGCTGTTTATGAATACAGTGAAGATATTATTTGGATAGGAACATGGAGTAATGGACTAAATATACTAAACCGAAAAACACGACAAGTAATACGACCAAATATTAAAATACCCGGAAACGATATTCACGTAATCTTTGAAAGAAAAAATGGAGATATATTTCTTGGAACATCAAACGGGATAAGTATTTATAATAAAACAACCCAAGAATTTAGCGACTATATTAAAAAAATAGGTATAAAAACTACAAAATTAGATAACAATAGAATATACTCAATAATTGAAGATGAAAACGAAAACCTGTGGATTGGAACATCTAATGGCTTACATAAAATAGATACTAAAACCAACGAATTAACAACCTTTTCATCAAACAAAAAAATAAAATCGAGCATATCAAACAGTTCTATAATTACTGTTTTTGAAGATTCAGAAGGGTTTATTTGGGTAGGAACGTCAAACGGTTTAAATAAATTTAACCCAAGTTCTAATACTTTTGAACACTTTATCTCCGATAACAGCCCATCAAACCATATAAAAAACGATTTATACAAAACAATAAATTCGAACTATATTTTTGCAATTTTAGAAGATAAACAAGGCTATTTATGGATTGGAACAACAAGCGGAATTAACAAATACGATAAAATTACAGGTACTTTTAGGTACTTTACAAAAAAAGATGGACTGCCAAACGAAACAGTTTACGAGCTTATTCAAGACAAATTAGATAATATTTGGTATAGCACAAATAGAGGAATAGGATACCTAAACCCCAAAACAGAATTATTTACAAATTTTGATAAAGGCGATGGTTTGCAGGGCTTAGAATACAATAATGGTGCTAGTTTTAAATCAAACAAATCTGGTGAAATATATTTTGGAGGTTCAGACGGATTAAATTCATTTATACCCGGAAACTTAGTAAAAAATGATATTATTCCCAAAGTTGTAATAGAATCGTACGAAAAAATATCATCAAAAGGAGTATCAGATATTTTACTAGATGGGGTAGAAGCAATACATTTAAATTCCGAAGATAAATCAATAAAAATAAAATTTGCCTCATTAGAATTCACGAACCCTTCAAAAAACCAATACAAATACAAATTAGAGGGTTTTGATGAAGATTGGATTAACAATGGAACAAATCATTATGCAGTCTATTCAAATCTATCGCAAGGAGAGTATATATTTAAAGTAAAAGGCTCTAACAATGACTTAATTTGGAGTACAGAAGCCACTCTAATAATTACAGTTAGTCCTCCTTGGTATATTAGTTATTGGGCTTTTTCAATATATTTTGTATTAACAATATCTGTTATATCAGTAATAATTAGATTAAGAACCAAAAAATTAAATGCAGTAAACCAAACATTGCGACAAAAACAAATAGCCGCAATGGAAATTGCAAAACAAAAAGAAGAATTAGACACACTAATAACAAATATAAGAGACAGTATTACCTATGCCGAAAGAATTCAAAAAGCAATGATGCCATCAGAATATCTTTTCAAAAAATTATTGCCAGAATCATTTCTGTTATACCGTCCAAAAGATATTGTAAGTGGCGATTTTTACTGGATTGCCGAAAAAAACAACAAAGTATTTGTTGCTGCTGTAGATTGCACCGGACACGGAGTTCCGGGAGCCTTTATGTCTATCATTGGGTTCGACTTGCTTAGAAATATTACCAGAGACCAAGGTATTGAAGACCCATCGGAAATTCTTAATAGAATGAACATAGGTGTTTCCGAAACATTTAGTAAAAATGCAGGAGAAGCCGAAGTTAAAGATGGCATGGATATTTCTATTATTGTTATTGATAAAAATTTAAACCAACTCGAATATTCCGGAGCACTTAATCCGCTATACATAGTTAGAGATGCCAAAATAATAGAAATAAAAGGCAGTAGATTTTCTATTGGTTCGCAAGACGCTACAAACACATTCGATAACCATAAAATAAATCTTAAAAAAGACGATATGCTTTATATTTTTTCTGATGGATATGCTGACCAATTTGGTGGACCTTTAGGAAAAAAATATAAATTCAGAAGATTTAGACACACACTTCTTACAATACACAATATGCCTGTGAAAAAACAAAAACTGTTCTTAAACGAAAATTTAGATAGCTGGATGGGCGATTTAGAACAAGTTGATGATGTTTTACTAATTGGAATAAGGGTATAATAAAAGATGGAACAACACGAAAACAAAAATACTATACAATTTATTGATGTAGAAGTTGCTATACAATCTAAAAATCCAAAGTTATTAAAAGTATTACCCAAATTTGTTATAAATTATATAAAAAAAGTTCTGCACCAAAACGAAATAAATAATATTTTCAATGATTATAAAAACCTACAGGGTTTAGATTTTACCGATGCTTTATTAAAACATTTTAATATTAAAATAGAAATTTTTGGATTTGAAAATGTTTTACACAATAAAAAATATATTTTTGTCGCCAACCACCCAATTGGAGGATTTGAAAGTATTGGTCTAATGAATATTGTGGGGCAAAAATACCCAAACCTTAAATTTTTAGTTAACGATGTACTTTTGCAAATAAAAAACTTATCAACACTATTTATACCTATAAATAAATTTGGAAATCAAGCAAAAAACTCGGTTTTAAAAATAGAAGAAGCCTATAACTCTGAAAATCAAATACTAATTTTTCCAGCAGGAATAGTTTCTAGAAAAATAAATGGTAAAATTCAGGATTTTAAATGGCAAAAAAGTTTTATAACAAAATCGGTACAACATAAACGAGATGTAATCCCCGTTTTTATATCAGCAAAAAACTCCTCATTTTTTTACAATTTAGCCCTAATTAGAACAAAATTGGGGATAAAAGCTAACTTAGAAATGTTTTATCTTGCCGACGAATCGTTTAAACAAAAAAATAAAACTATAAGTTTCTATTTTGGGAAACCAATAGAATATACAAACTTTAACAAACAATTTACACCCGACCAATGGGCAGCAAAAGTTAGAGAACACGTTTACAACCTATCTAAAAACTATAACAAATCTTTTCAATAAGTTTTTGTAAAAAAATTAATTGTAACTCAAATTTTATATTTTTGTAAAAAAAACATTAAATGATATTAATATCTAAAACTGATATAACTCTTGAACAGTTAAAACAATTACTAATAAAAAGCGAAGAAATAGGTATTGACAAAAATACAAAAAACACTACCGATGAAAGCTTTAATTTTTTATTAGATTTTGCAAAAAATAAAATAATTTATGGCGTTAATACTGGATTTGGTCCAATGGCTCAATATAAAATTAACACTAACGAACAATTACAATTACAATACAATTTAATTAGAAGCCACGCCGCTGGAATTGGCGAAGCACTTTCTCCTATTTTTGTTAAAGCCGCAATGATAGCTCGCCTAAAAAGCCTTGCTTTGGGTTATTCCGGAGTTCCCTCAGAACTTATTTCGCTTATATCGGAATTAATAAACAAAAATATAACACCTTTTATACCAAAACACGGTGGCGTTGGAGCCAGCGGCGATTTAGTTCAACTTGCACATTTAGCATTAAACTTAATTGGCGAAGGAAATGTTTTTTACGAAAATAAATTACAACCTACCAACAAAGTTTTTAAAAAACTAAATATAAAACCATTTAAAATTAAACTTCGCGATGGACTTGCTCTTATAAACGGAACTTCTGTAATGACCGGAATAGGAATAGTTAACATAATAAATGCAAAAAAAACATTAGAATTATCTCTATTAGCATCATCACTAATAAACGAAATAGTACAATCGTTCGACGACCATTTCTCCCTTGAATTAAACTCTGTAAAAAAACACGAAGGACAACAAGAAATTGCCAAAGATATGCGTAATATACTAATTGACAGTAAATTAATACGCAAACGTGAAGAGCATTTTTACGAAAAAACAACAAAAGAAACAGTTTTCAAACAAAAAGTACAAGAATACTACTCTTTAAGATGCTTACCTCAAATTTTAGGTCCAATTTTAGAAACAATAAATAATGCCGAAAAAATACTAATTGAAGAAATAAATTCGGTAAACGACAACCCAATAATAGACGTTAAAAACAAACAAGTTTTTCATGGCGGAAATTTTCATGGCGATTATATTTCTTTTGAAATGGACAAACTTAAAATTGCAATCACAAAACTGTCAATGTTGGCAGAACGCCAAATTAATTTCTTAATGAACGATAAACTGAACGAAATACTTAAACCTTTCGTTAATTTAGGAAAACTTGGCTTAACTTTAGGATTACAAGGCACACAATTTACGGCAACATCTACAACTGCCGAAAATCAAATGCTATCTAACCCAATGTACATACACAGTATTCCAAACAACAACGACAATCAAGACATTGTAAGTATGGGAACAAATTCGGCACTTATAACTTCAACTGTAATCGATAACACTTTTCAAGTTTTAGCTGTTCAGTTTTTAGCAATAATTCAAGCCGTAGATTATCTAAATATTAAAGATAAACTCTCATCAAAAACCAAAAATATTTACAACGAACTTAGACTAATTGTACCTTCTTTTACCAAAGATGATATAAGACACAACGATTTGCAGAAAATTTATAACTATTTAAAAGAAAAATAATATTATGAAATATGCATTAGTAACAGGTGGCTCCAGAGGAATAGGTAGAGCAATTAGCATAAAACTTGCTAAAATGGGAAATTACGTTGTTATAAACTATAATTCAAACCTTCAAGAAGCCCAAAAAACTTTAGAACTAATTACTGAAAATGGAGGTAAAGGAGAAATTTTACAATTCAATGTTGCCGATATTAATCAAACTCATTCTGCCTTAGATTTATGGAAAGAACAAAACCCCGAGAACCATATTTCAATACTAATAAACAACGCAGGCTCGTCGGCCGATAATTTAATGGTATGGCTAACTAAAGAAAATTGGGATAATGTTATAAATACAAACTTAAATAGCTTCTACAACGTAACACAACACCTTTTAACTAATATGATAGTTAATAAATTTGGACGAATAATTAACATAGTTTCTTTATCGGGAGTTAAAGGACTTCCCGGACAAACCAACTACTCCGCAGCAAAAGCAGGAGTAATAGGTGCTACAAAAGCTTTAGCTCAAGAACTAGGAAAAAAGAAAATAACAGTAAATGCAGTTGCTCCCGGATTTATTACCACCGATATGACCAAAAATTTACCAGAAGCCGAGCTTAAAAAAATGATTCCTCTAAACAGATTTGGAACAGCAGAAGAAGTAGCCGATTTAGTAGGATTTTTAGCGTCTAATGAAAGCAGTTACATTACAGGAGAGGTTATAAACATTAACGGAGGTTTGCACACTTAAAATTTAGTAAATGGAGAAAAGAGTTGTAATTACAGGAATGGGTATTTACTCAACAATTGGGAAAAACTTAGAAGAAGTTAAAAACTCATTATACTTAGGTAAGTCAGGAATAGGCTTAGATTTAGTAAGAAAAGAAATGGGATTTCGCTCTGCTTTAACAGGAATTATTGAGCGACCAATATTAAAAGACCAACTGTCTCGCCGACAACGTGTTGGGTTGCCAGAACAGGGCGAATACGCTTATGTTTCTACTATGGAAGCTTTACAAAACGCAAAAATAGACCAAGAATATTTAAACAACAATGAAGTAGGAATTCTTTTTGGAAACGATAGCTCTGCTGTTCCTGTAATTGAAGCTATTGATAGAGTTCGTGAAAAAAAAGATACTATGCTAATTGGCTCCGGATCAATTTTTCAATCAATGAACTCTACTGTAAGTATGAACCTTTCCGTTATTTTAAAACTTAGAGGTATTAATTTTACTGTTAGTGGTGCTTGTGCTAGTGGCTCTCACGCAATTGGTATAGGCTACATTCTTATAAAACAAGGCTTGCAAGATATGATTATTTGTGGTGGTGCACAAGAAGTAAACGCTTATTCTATGGGTAGTTTCGATGGATTAAGTGCATTCTCAATTTACGAAAAAGACCCTACAAAAGCCTGCCGTCCTTTTGATAGGGATAGAGACGGATTAGTCCCCAGTGGAGGTTCAGCAACAGTAATAATTGAAAGCTACGATTCTGCTATACGAAGAGGTGCCCCAATTTTAGGCGAAATATTAAGCTACGGATTTTCATCAAATGGCGACCATATTTCTGTGCCAAATGTAGAAGGTCCATCTATCTCTCTTCAAAAAGCTCTTACCCTCGCCAATTTAAAAGCCTCAGATGTCGATTATATTAATGCACATGCAACAGCAACACCAGTGGGCGATTCTAACGAAGCTCAAGCTATTTATAATATATTTGGAGCAAAAATACCAATAAGTTCTACAAAATCAATGACCGGACACGAAATGTGGATGGGGGGTGCTAGCGAAATTATTTACTCTTTACTAATGGCTCAAAATAATTTTATTGCTCCAAACATTAATTTCGAAAATCCTGATGAATATTCGGCAAAAATTAACATCATTAGCAAAACTAAAGAACATAAAATTAATACTTTCCTGTCAAATTCTTTTGGCTTTGGCGGTACAAACTCATCTTTAATTGTTAAAAAATTAGGCACTACAAGTTTTTGAGTGAAAAAACATATCTAAGTTTTAACAGAAATATAAATATATTTACAATTTAACACGAAACATGCAAAAAGAAGAATTTATAACTCGCTTATTAAATTTCGGAGACGATTGGAAAATAACAGATATTAGAGTTAATACAGAACGCCTAAGCCTTTAAGCTTATTGTCTCTTTTCTAAATTTTTCAAGATTTCGAGTTGTCTTTCCTGACTTTCAAATAGTGTTTGTATCTGTTCTTTGATTAAAAGCTCAACTTTTTGATTTAACGCTCTAATTTCCAATTCAGATTTTAAGTTTATGAGATAGTCATTTTCACTTCGCTTTCTATCTTTTTCCTCTTGCCTGTTTTGGTTCATCATAATGATTGGTGCTTGTAAAGCTGCTATGCAGGAAAGAATAAGATTCATTAAAATAAATGGGTAAGGGTCAAAGTTTTCCTTTATCGGTGGCAAGGTATTGAAAAGAATCCAAACAACTAAAATCACGAAAAATGAAATTATGAATCCCCAACTACCTCCAAATTTTGCAACCTTATCGGATATACTTTGTCCTTTGGAAAGCACTTCCTTTGGTGGGTTCAAAAGATTGTTTGTTATCAAAGTTTCGTCATCAATTTATTTTTTAACAATTTCCTGAAGTTTTTTGATTTGTGCTGTTTTAGCGGTTAAAATATTGTCTATGTCAATGTCCATTTGTTGATTTTTTATTCTGTTTAATTATATTTTTAACTTTCCTAAAGTTTTTTTAAATGAACCACAACTTACATTACCCCAATCAAAACAGAATCTTTATTCTGAGGAATTAGAATAATTTATACTAATTCTTAAATTTACTCATTGATGGGTTTGGAATAATTTCACCTTTTTGATTGTATGAAATTTGGCGAATATTTTTATTTTCATCGTAAATTATTTCTGATTTTTTTACGCCATTTTTATAATAATATATGCTTTTTCCGTGTTTAATTCCATTTTTATACTGAGCATATCTTTTTTTATTTCCATCTTTATACCACCAAATCCAGTCGCCATTCATTTGTCCGTTAACATAATATCCGCCCATTCCAAGTTTGCCATTATCGTATAAAGTAAAACATTTTCCTGTGTAAGGAGTGTTTTCTCCGACAACATACATTAGTGCATTTTTCGACTCAAGTTCATCGTATTTAACTTTTCTTTGCGAAAATGTTAAAACAACTGTTAAAGACAATATTAGCGATAAAACATATTTCATACTTGTGTATTTTTCGTAAATTTAAATAAATAAATTATATTTTTCGAAAAAAGTATATTATAAATTTATAATATATTATTTTTAAAAATCTAATTCAATAATTTTCAAATAATTGATAAAAAAAAGGGGAAAATTATATTTTCCCCTTTTTTAATAAAATAGTGTATTTAATTATATAGAATCTATAATTGAATTTAAAGTAACACTTGGTCGCATTGCTTTAGTAACAATATTTTTATCTGGTTTGTAGTAACCACCAATATTTGTTGCTTTACCTTCTGCTGCTGCTATTTCACCAAGAATTTTAGTTTCATTTTCGCGTAATTTATTAGCAACATCGGTAAATTTAGTTTTAAGTTCTATATCTTCATTTTGCAATGCTAATGCTTCTGCCCAGTACATACCTAAGAAAAAGTGAGTTCCTCTATTGTCGAGCTGACCAGCTTTTCTTGATGGCGCTTTTCTTTGTTCTAAATATTGAGAAATTCCTTTGTCTAAAGTGTTTGCTAATAGTTGTGCTCTTTTGTTATTTGTAGAGTTTGCTAAGTGTTCTAAAGAAACAGTTAGTGCTAAAAATTCGCCTAAAGAATCCCAACGAAGATGTCCTTCGTTTATAAATTGTTCTACGTGTTTAGGAGCCGAGCCACCTGCACCAGTTTCAAATAAGCCTCCACCATTTAATAATGGAACAATTGAAAGCATTTTTGCCGATGTTCCTAACTCTAAAATTGGAAATAAGTCGGTTAAATAATCTCTTAAGGCGTTTCCTGTTACCGAAATTGTGTCTAAACCGGCTTTTGCACGAGGAAGTGTATATTTCATAGCTTCAATAGGCGACATAATTTGAATCTCTAAACCTATTGTATCGTGGTCTTTTAAGTAAGCATTAACTTTATTAATCATTTGAGCATCGTGAGCTCTATTTTTATCTAACCAAAAAATTGCAGGATTTCCTGTTGCTTTTGCTCTGTTTACTGCTAATTTAACCCAATCTCTAATTGGTAAATCTTTAGCTTGGCAAGCTCTATAAATATCACCGTTTTCAACTTCGTGTGAAATTAGTACATTTCCTTTTGAGTCAACTATTCTAATAGTTCCATCGCCGGGAGATTTAAATGTTTTGTCGTGAGAACCGTATTCTTCTGCTTTTTGAGCCATTAAACCTACATTAGAAACATTTCCCATTGTTGCTGGATTAAAAGCTCCATTTTTTTTGCAAAAATCTATTGCCTCTTGGTACCATTGCGAATAGCAACGGTCTGGAATCATTGCTACGGTATCTTGTAGTTCGCCTGCTGGGTTCCACATTTTTCCTGAGTCGCGAATTACTACGGGCATTGATGCATCAATAATAATATCGTTACTTGCATGTAAATTGGTTATACCTTTGTCGGAGTTTACCATTGCTAATGGTGGACGTTTGGTATAAACAACTTTAATATCGGCTTCAATTTCTGCTTTTTTATTTGCTGGTAATTTTTCAATTTTTAAGTATAAATCTCCAAGTCCTAAATCGGCATTTACATCAATTTCTTTAAATGTTGTTGCGTGTTTTTCAAATACGTCTTTAAAATAAACTGATACAAAATGTCCAAATATAATTGGGTCCGAAACTTTCATCATAGTGGCTTTTAGGTGCACAGAAAATAAAGTTCCTTCTTTTTTTGAAATTTCTAATTGGTCTTCAATAAATTTACGTAAAGATTTAGCACTCATAAATGTAGCGTCTAAAACTTCGTCTTTTAACATTGATAATTTTTCTTTAAGTATGGAAACATTACCATTTTTGTCAACAAATTCAAATTTTACATTGTCGTTTGCAGGCATTACAATTGATTTTTCGTTACCGTAAAAATCGTCATTTTGCATCCAAGCAACGTGTGTTTTTGAATTTGAGCTCCATTCGCCTAATTTTTTAGGGTTTTTCATGGCATCTGCTTTAACAGATGGTGCAACTCTTCTATCTGAGTTTCCTTGTCGCAATACAGGGTTAACAGCAGAGCCTAAGCATTTTGCATAACGTTTATTTAAGCTTTTTTCTTCTTCTGTTTGTGGGTATTCTGGGTAATCGGGCAGTTTATAACCTTTTTCTTGTAGTTCTTTTATTGCTGCTTTTAATTGTGGAATTGATGCACTTACGTTAGGAAGTTTTATAATATTTGCTTCAGCACGTTCTACCAATTCGCCTAAATATGCTAATTCATCGGGTTGTTTTTGAGCTTCTGTTAAAAACTCAGGAAAAGTAGAAATTATTCTTCCCGAAAGAGATATATCTCTTGTTTCAACTACTACTCCAGCAGCGTTTGTGAATGCGTTTACAATTGGGAGTAATGAATATGTTGCCAAAGCTGGCGCTTCATCTATCTCTGTCCAAATTATTTTTGATGTTACTTGTCCCATATATATATATTTAATTAATTAATATTGATTAGTTTATATTGTGTATTATCTAATTTTTTTGACGACCACTAAAGTAATTAAATGTATTTAGTTATACAAATATTTAAGAACATAAATTACGTATATTTGTATTTGTTAAAGTCCTTATTATCTATTATTTGTGATTATGGAATATAAGTATATTAATATCTATTTGTATGGTATTTTTATTTAAAAACAATTTTTGATTTTAATGTAATTATCAATCATAAAAATAATTTAAATTTGCATTGTGAAAATATTTGAAAAGTACTTAAAGCTATTTCATAAATGGCGATTAAAACATATTAGCCAAAAGCAGTTTATTTATATACTAAGTGTTGTAATAGGGTTTGGTACCGGGGTTATTGCTGTTGTAATAAAAAATGCTGTACATCTTATGCAGTATTTGCTAACGTACGGATTTACAGGTAATTACGAGCATTATTTGTTTTTTTTCTATCCGTTAATAGGAATTTTATTTGCAGTATTATTTGTTAAATATGTTTTACGCACAAAAATATACCCAGGAGTGCCAAATGTGCTTTATTCAATTTCTAAAACAAAGGGTAAAATAAAAGTTCATAATTTATATTCATCAATAGTAGCAAGTTCTTTTACTGTAGGTTTTGGTGGTTCGGTTGGGTTAGAAGGACCAACAGTGGCTACCGGTGCTGCTTTAGGCTCAAATTTGGGTAAGTTATTTCACTTAAATTATAAACAAACTATACTTTTGTTGGGGGCAGCAACAGCAGGTACTATGGCTGCAATATTTAAGGCACCTATTGCAGCTATAGTTTTTGCTATGGAAGTGATTATGATAGATTTAACAGCGGCATCAATAGCTCCAATAATATTAACTTCGGTTACAGCCGCATTAACATCAATGACTTTTTTAGGTTTCGATGTGTTATATAAATTTGATGTTTACGAGAAATTTAATTTAAATCAACTTCCATATATAGTTGTAATGGGTATTGTCGCTGGTTTTTTATCGGTTTATTTTACAAGAATGTATATGTTTATAACAGGCAGGTTTGAGAAAATTAAAAACATTTGGAAACGATTAATAATTGGCGGCTTAATTCTTGGGGTTTTAATATTCTTTTTTCCTTCGCTTTACGGTGAGGGTTATTTATCTATAAACAACGCATTAAAGGGTAGTTTTACTCACATTTACGACCAAAGTATTTTTTATACTTATAAAGATAGTATTTATGCTATTATAGGTTTGTTTGTTGCCATATTAATATTTAAAGTTATTGCAACAGCAGCAACTTTAGGGTCTGGGGGTATTGGAGGAATATTTGCACCATCACTTTTTTTAGGCAGTAATTTGGGGCTATTTTTTGCATATATTATTAAATATTTAGGTTTGGGAAATATTTCTGCAACTAATTTTGCTTTTATTGGAATGGCAGGAGTAATGGCAGGTAATTTACACGCTCCACTAACAGCAATATTTTTAATTGCCGAAATAACAGGCGGTTACCAATTATTTATTCCGTTAATTATTGTTTCAATTTTTTCGTACTTAACAGTAAAATTATTCCAACCAAACTCAATATATACAATTCAGTTAGCAGCACGTGGCGAATTAATGACACACAATTCTGACAATAATATTTTAAAAATGATGAGTATAGATAAATTGATTGAAAAAAACTTTAATCCAATAAATGTTAACTATACTTTGGGCGATTTAGTTAAAGTAATTGCACATTCGCCAAGAAATATTTTTCCTGTTATTGACGATGATGATACTTTTTTGGGAATGGTAATAATGGACGATGTGCGTGAAATAATGTTTAAACCAGAGCTTTATGATACAATAATGGTTAAAGATTTAATGTTTTTGCCGTCGAATATTGCAGATATTGACAAAGATACAATGCAAGATGTTGCCGAAAAATTTAGGCTTAGCGACAAATATAATATGCCTGTATTAAAAGGCGAAAAGTATTTAGGATTTATTTCAAGGGCAAATCTTTTTTCAACATATAGGCGAAAATTGAAATTTTTTGCCGAAGATTAATCGTTTTTTTCTAAAGCTTTAATAATTTTTTTAACTATATTGTGCCGTACAATATCGGTTTCGTCTAATTTAATTATTGAAATCTCATTAATATTGTTTAGTTTATCAATAATATTAGCTAAACCCGATTGTGTTTTTTTGGGTAAATCAATTTGAGTTAAATCTCCAGTAATTATAAATTTTGCATTTTTACCCATTCTGGTTAAAAACATTTTTAATTGGCTAAAACTTGTATTTTGAGCCTCATCTAAAATCACAAACGCATTATCGAGTGTTCGGCCTCGCATATAAGCTAATGGGGCAATTTCAATAATTTTATCGGCAAAAAGTTCTTGCAATTTTTTACCCGGAATCATATCGTAAAGTGCATCGTAAAGAGGTTGTAGGTATGGGTCTAACTTCTCTTTCATATCGCCGGGCAAATAGCCTAGTTGTTCGCCAGCTTCAACTGCCGGACGGGTAAGTATTATTCGTTTTACACTTTTTTCTTTTAAAGCTTTTACTGCTATAGCTATAGCTGTATATGTTTTGCCTGTTCCGGCAGGTCCAATTGCAAAAATCATATCGTTTTTAAACGATTCTGACACTATTTTTTTTTGATTTTCGGTTCTCGAAATTATTGCTTTTCCAAAATTTCCGTAAAGAATTAAATTTTTGTCGGCATTGGTATTAGTTGCTTCTATGTTTAAAACAAGCAGTTTAATTTGTTCTAAATCAATAGAATTGTATTTGTTTATGTGTTCTAATATTCGGGTAAAAATAGTTTCGAATATTTGTATATCGTTTTCGTTTCCAATTACCTTAATTTCTGAGCCTCGTGCAATTAATTTTAGTTTTGGAAATGCACTTGTTAAATAGTTAAAATGTGCATTGTTTACTCCAAAAAAAGTTACCAGATTGTTGTCTATATTTAAATTAATTTCATTCATCAATAATTTATTTTATAAGTTTAAATAAGTGCATAAATGTAATAATTTTGACACAATTAAATTATTTTTTAAAGAGGTAAGTCTAAAAAGTTATAAAATTGAACGTTTATAAAGTTAAATTATTGATAATAAGCGTTTTAATTCAAATTTACAATAATATATAAAGTCCTGATAATTAAACATATAGCCTATTTAATGAAAATTAAACTGCCTTTTTATACCTGACTCATACATATTTTTTACACCCCACCTGTTAGGTCTTTTTATACTGAACTTAACAATAAATAACAAACATAACTAATTGAATTATACAATAATTTAACATAAAACAGTATTTTTGTAATTCATAAACAAAAAAAATGAAAGTTAAAATAGTAAATAAATCAAAACATCAAAACCCTAGTTATAGTACTAGTTTTTCGGCAGGTATGGACTTACGTGCTAATATTGATGAACCAATTATACTTAAACCTTTAGAAAGAGCATTAGTAAAAACTGGTTTATATATAGAATTACCAAAAGGAACAGAAGCACAAATACGACCAAGAAGTGGTTTAGCACTTAAAAATGGAATTACAGTTTTAAACACACCAGGCACCATAGATGCCGATTATAGAGGCGAAATAGGTGTAATACTTATAAACTTATCTGATAAAAATTTTGAAATAAACAACGGCGAACGAATTTGCCAAATGGTTATTGCAAAACACGAAACAGTGGAATGGCAACAAGTTGAAATTTTAGAAAATACCGACCGTGGAATAGGTGGATTTGGTCACACTGGTGTATAACATAAAATTTTTAAGAATATGAAAATAATAGTTCCAATGGCTGGTATGGGAAAAAGAATGAGACCACATACCTTAACAATTCCAAAACCATTAATACCAATTGCAGGAAAACCAATAGTGCAAAGACTTTTAGAAGAAATTGCATTAGTTTCTGAAGAAAAAATAGAAGAAATTGCATTTATAATTGGCGACTTTGGAAAAGATACCGAACTTGAATTAGAAAAAATAGCTACATCTTTGGGTGCAAAACCGAGCATTTATTACCAATACGAAGCAATGGGAACAGCTCACGCTATTTATTGTGCCGAAAAATCTTTATCAGGAAAAATAATTGTAGCTTTTGCCGATACACTTTTTAAAGCCGATTTTAAAATTACCGACCAAGTAGAAGCAAGTATTTGGGTTCAAAAAGTTGACGACCCCAGTGCTTTTGGCGTTGTTAAAGTAAACGAAAATAATTTAATAACCGATTTTATTGAAAAACCTAAAAATTTTGTGTCAGACCTTGCTATTATAGGAATTTATTATTTTAAAGATGGCGAAAATTTAAAAAATGAAATTAAATATTTAATCGACAATAAAATACTTGTAAACAACGAATATCAGCTTACCGATGTACTCGAAAATATGAAAAATAAAGGGATAAAATTTACGCCCGAAAAAATAAAAGAATGGATGGATTGCGGAAATAAAAATGCCACAATACATACAAATAAAAGAATATTGGAATATCACAAAAACGATAAACTAATTTTTGATACTGCAATAATTGAAAACTCAATAATAATTCCACCTTGTTTTATAGGCGATGGAGCTATTGTAAAAAACTCGATAGTTGGCCCGCACGTTTCTATAGGAGCTAAAACAACAGTAGATAAGACAATAATAAGCAACAGCATTGTTCAACGATATGCAAGCATAAAATCTATAATACTTACAAACTCAATGATTGGTAATAACTCTAAGGTAGCCGATGTTACTGTAGAAATAAATGTTGGCGATTATACCGAAATTGATATTGAAAAATAATTTCAATTTGTTTGAGTTATACTAAAAACTAATTAGTTTATGAAGGTTAAAATATTATTATTAATAATTGCAACAGCTTTAGTGTCTAACTCGTGCAGTATTTTTAGAAAAAACAACGGAAAAATAGTAAGCAATAAAAACGAAAAAGCAGAAAAAATAGAGTTAGATTATAATTATTCATTTTTTGAAGCTTCAAAACAAAAAATGTTAGGTAATTACAACGAAGCCATTTCGTTATATTTAAATTGCCTAAAATTAAAACCCGAAAGTGGCACTCCTGCCTACGAATTAGCAAATTTAGCTATTATGGGTAAAGACCTTCAAAGCGCTATAAAATTTGCAGAAATAGCATATAAAAGCGACCCAAAAAACAAATGGTTTATAATAACATTAGCCGATATTACTAAACGACAAGGAAATTTAACTAAAACAATAGATTTGTTAAATAAATTAGTTAACCTTTATCCTGATTTCCCTGACTATTATTTAGAAATTGCCTCTACATATATGGCTATGAAAAAATCTAATGAAGCAATAAAAACTTTAGATGAGCTTGAAAAAAAATTTGGTAAAAACGAAGAATTATTAATAAAAAAAGAAAGAATTTTTTCTCAGAAAGGCGATTATATAAACTCTAGAAAAGAACTAGAAAAGCTTATAAGTCTTAATCCGCAAGAAGTCAGCTATTTAGGGCTTTTGGCAGACTCATACCTATCAACTGGGCAACTTGACCAAGCTAAAGAAATTTACGATAATTTGTTAAATATTGACCCTGAAAATGGTTTTGCATTTCTATCTTTAACAGAATACTATAAAGCTAAAAAAGACTCTGTAAATTCCGCACTATATTTAAAAAAAGCTTTTTCGTCGGAAAGTTTAGAGCTAAATGTAAAACTCAATATTTTACAAAACAATTTTGTAAATCCATACACAAAAAAGGTTGATACATTAGCTTTTCAGCTACTCGATACAGTTTTGACTAAAAATTCGAACAATCCTGAAATTTATGATATTTATTCGGAATTCTTATTCTTAAATAATAACACAGCAGAAGCCGAGTCTTACACCATAAAATCGTTAAATTTATCGAAAAATAACCCTAAAATATGGCTTAGATTATTTGCACTTGAACAAAATAATAATAATATAGATAGCCTTTATTTTCACTCAAAAGAAGCTATAGAACTTTTCCCTAATATTCCTGAAATGTATTATTACAACAGTATGGCTGCGTATTACTTAAACAGATATTCAGAATGTATAAGTGTGGCAAAATCGGGGCTTAATTATGTTATTGATGATAAATCATTAAAAACAGATTTATTTTATTTTATTGCAGAATCGTATCATAGAAATAACGATAACACCAATTCCGACTTATATTTCGATAAAGTTCTTGAATTAGACCCCGAAAATTATGGTGTTTTAAATAATTACAGCTATTACTTATCGTTGAGAAACGAAAAATTAGATTTAGCATTAAAAATGAGCGAAAAACTATATGTAAATAACCAAAAAAATTCGACTTATATTGATACTTATGGTTGGGTTTTATATAGTTTAAGAAATTATAAAAAAGCCGAAGAAGTATTAGAACAAGCCGTTAAAAATGGTGGTAATAAAAACGCGGTTATTATAGAACATTATGGCGATGCACTATACAAAAATAACAAAATAGATAAAGCCGTAGAAATTTGGATTACAGCCTCTAAGTTCGCTGAAAATAATAGTACGTTATTACAAAAAATTACAGAAAAAAAACTATTTGATTAAAAGCAGTTAAATCGTATAATTTTCTTATACCAAATACAAAACTGTCGTAATTTCTACAATCTTGTTTATAAAAAAGCCCGAATATGAAAAACTCGGGCTAGTCAATTTTAACACAAAATCAGCATTAACCCAACTTGAAAATTCATTTTGCAAAACCTTTCATTATAAACATGTTATGTCTTTTGTTTTTACATTTGGGGGACTATTTTTGTTTTTCGCACAAAAGGTCTAT
>DYMG01000023.1 GCA_020721655.1 Paludibacter propionicigenes
TTTGTGTGCAGGAAATATTTCTGTTACAGTTACTGATGCTAATGCCTGTAGTGTAGATACTACAATGATAATAATACAGCCTTCGCAAATACTAATTGTAATCGATAGTACTTTTTCTCCGGCTTGTAACGGTGGAAATAATGGAGCTATTTATATTTCGGTAAGTGGAGGTACAGTTTCTGGTGCATACAATTATTCTTGGACAGGACCTTCGGGTTTTACATCAAACAGTGAAGATATTACAAATTTAATTTCAGGAAACTATCATTTGGTTATAACCGACGATAATAATTGCTCAAATTTTATTGATGTTAATTTAATTAATCCAAGTCCATTAAACTTTATTGTTAGCTCATCAAATATTACTTGTAATGGAGATAATAATGGTATAATAAACCTAAATTTAACCGGTGGATTACCTTATTACAACTATGATTTAGAATATCCAAATTCAACTCATTTATTAGATTCAACAAATCATTTGGAAAGTATAACTGGTTTAGTGCCTGGAAATTATTCTATAACAATTACAGACCAAGGTCCTTGTAGCGAAACTCACTTAATAACAATTACAGAACCAGCACCAATCTATTTTAATGGAACTCATACCGATATAGATTGTTACGAAAATTGTAACGGAGCAATAACAATAAACCCAACAGGAGGGATAACACCTTATTCAATTATTTGGTCAACAGGTAATTTAAATGTATTAAATGTTAGTGGTTTATGTGCCGGAAATGTTGGTATAACAATAACAGACAATAACGTATGCACCAAAGATACATTTATTACAATAACACAACCCGATTCTATTAAAATAATTGTTGATACACAAATTCCACCAACCTGTAATGCAGGTAGTAATGGAAGTATTGATGTTACAGTTTCGGGAGGAACAATTTCTGGAGCTTATGGTTACTCTTGGGTTGGGACAAATGGCTTTACTGCTAATACAGAAGACATTACAAATCTTGAAGCTGGAAATTATACATTAGTAGTAACTGATGATAATGGCTGTACAAACACTATAACAGTAATATTAAACGATCCAAATGCTATTTTATTAAATGTTGATAATATACATAATTTAGATTGTAATTCTGATAACTCAGGAAGCATAGCTATTTCTGTTGTTACAATTTATCCTCCTGCAAATTTTAACTGGACTGGACCAAATGGATTTTTATCAATCATAGAAGATATTACTAATTTAGAAGCTGGAATTTATAATTTAACAGTTACCGACTCCGGACCTTGTTCTGTAACAACATCTGTAACTATAACACAACCAGATTCAATACATTTTAACGGCGTTGTTTCTACAATAAATAATTGCTATGGCGATTGCGATGCTGCTATTACTCAATTACCAACAGGTGGAACAGGCTCATATTCTTTTAGTTGGGATAATGGTTTACCAACAAATCAAAATCAAGCAAATTTATGTGCAGGAAATTATAATGTTATAATATCCGATAATAATGGTTGTACTAACGACACATTATACACAATTACTCAACCAGATAGTTTACAAGCTCATTTTTATAATATTTCACAAAATATTTGCGATGCAACTTGCAACGGAGCCTCAACTTTATCGGTTGTTGGAGGCACATTAAATTATTCGTATAATTGGTCTCCAATGCCAGCAATAATAACTAACGACACATCATTAACAAGTTTATGCCCAAACACTTACAATGTTACAGTTACCGATAACAATGGCTGTACCGATACAAGTTCTGTAACAATTATAGAAATAATTCCTATAAATATTTCACAACAAAATTTAGTAAATTTAAATTGTTACAATGTTTGCTCGGGAGAAATTGAAATTGTAGTAAACGCTCTTCACCCACCATACACCATTTTATGGAGTAATGC
This sequence comes from Paludibacter propionicigenes, assembly GCA_020721655.1. GTDB lineage: Bacteria > Bacteroidota > Bacteroidia > Bacteroidales > JAFGXI01 > DYMG01. Next base: position 1,888 of record DYMG01000023.1, read on the forward strand.
TGATGTAGATACTTTAGCTCAAAATTTATGTGCAGGAATTCATACAGTAACAATAACCGACGTAAATATGTGCCATAAAGACACAACATTTATATTAACTCAACCGGATTCTATTGAATATAGTTTTGAAATAGCAAATTTAACTTGCTTTGGCGATGGCGATGGTCAAGTAATTACTCACGTAACCGGAGGTGTTCCAAACTATACTTTCGATTATGGCTCATCGCCCCAAACAGACTCAACATATTCGGGTTTATCTGGAGGAAATTATTCTGTTACAATTTCCGATGCAAACGGCTGTAATGTGCCAGTTGGTAATTTTACAATATTAGAACCAACTGCAATTACCACAAATATAAATATTGATAACAATGTAAGTTGTAATGGCATTTGCGATGGACAAGCAACTGTAGTTGCCAATGGAGGAAGCGTTTCTACTGTGTATAGTTACGAATGGTCGAATTTACAAACAACACCAACAGCAAATAATTTATGTGCTCAAGAATACTATTTAACAGTTACCGACGATAGTTTATGCCAAAAACTTGATTCCATAACAATATCGGAACCACAGCCTATTACAGCAACTTATGATACTGTAAATGTAAATTGTAGTGGAATGTGCACAGGAAGTATTCAGGCACATATTATCGGAGGAACACCTCCATATTCATTTGACTGGGGAAGTGGCTCTGTATTAAACGATTCTATATCAGACAATTTATGTGTTGGAGATTATTATTTAACTATAACCGATAATAATTTATGTACGTTTACCGATGTTATCACAATTATTGAAAACAACCCAATAACAACAAGTTTTTCAAACATAACTAATATTACTTGTTTTGGCAATAATAACGGTTCGGCAACAATAAATGCAATTGGTGGAACAGGAAATTATTCATACTTATGGGATAATTTGCAAACAACTCAAACAGCAACAAATTTACCATCTGGTTATAGCTTAGTTACTGTTACCGACGATAGCTCTTGTTTTGTAGTAGATTCAGTTTTTATATCGGAACCATCATTACTTAACGATACAGTAGAAATTACAAGTCCTTTATGTAATGGCGATGCAAATGGAATAATAACAATTCACGCATTTGGTGGCACTCCGCCTTACAGCTACGATTGGGGTAGTGGTGTGCCAATTTTAAACGATTCTATTCATTCAAATTTAGTAGCCGGAACATATTATTTCACAATTACCGATAATAATTTATGTACAAAAATTGATTCGGCAACTATAACAGATTTTCCAATATTAATTGCAACTATAACAGATTCTACAATGGTTAGTTGTTATAATCAATGCAATGGAACTGCAACTGTTACAGTTGTAGGCGGAAACGGAACTTATAATTACTTGTGGAGCAATTTTAATAACATAAATTTAGCGTCAAATTTATGCGAAGGAATGTATTATGTAACAGTTACCGATGTTAATAATTGTACATCAACCGATAGTGTTATAATTACACAACCAGACTCTTTATACATTACAACTACAAATATTACCCTACCATCTTGTGGATTTAGCGATGGTGCAATATCAGTTACAGGAAACGGAGGAACTCTAAATTATACATACCAATGGGATGCAAATGGAGGAAATAGCACCGACTCATCAATAATAAATTTACCTGTAAATACATACACAGTAATTGTTACCGATGCCAATGGTTGTATAGCAGACTCAATGTTTATTTTGAACGACACATCTAACTTAGTTCTTAATATTATTGATAGCATTCCAACAAATTGTTCATATACTTGCGATGGAAGTATTACCATTCAAGCCACAAACGGATATATACCATATAATTACCAGTGGGGAATAGGTGTGAACGATTCCACAATAATAAACCAATGCATTGGTTCATATATGGTTATAGTAACCGATGCTCAAAACTGCCATCATATTGATATATTCGATGTTACAGGTCCTGATGAATTAATTGCTGTTGTCGATTCTATTACTCCTGTTGGTTGTAATGGAGATTGTAACGGGGAAATTTTTATCAACCCTATAGGAGGAACTCCTGCTTATGCATACGAATGGTCAACCACTGAAACTGTAAACAATTTAACTAATTTATGTACCGGAACATATATTTTAACTTTAACCGATAGTCACAGCTGTAAAGACACAATAAGTGTAGATTTAATACAACCTACGGCATTAGCTCTAAATATTAATAATATTGTTAATGTTAATTGCTTTGGCGACTCAACCGGAACAGCAAACGCTTTTGCTACAGGAGGCGTGCCACCATATAGTTTTGAATGGTCTAACGGACAAACCGATTCAACCACAGTTAATTTAGCTGCCGGAACATATTATGTAACAGTTACCGATTTAGGACATTGTACTATTACCGATTCAATTACAATAACTCAAGGAGATTCGTTATTTTTATCGATAAATAATTTAATAAACCCTGCTTGTGCAATTTGTAATGGAGGAATTTCAATAATTGCAAACGGCGGAACACCCGGATACACATATCAATGGGACGCAAATGCAGGAAATAGCACAAATTCTTCAATAACTGCACTTTGTGCAAACACTTATTCAGTAACCGTAACAGATACATTAGGTTGTTTCACGGATTCTGTAATTATATTGAACGATACATCGAACATTAATCTAATTGTAATCGATAGCACAATGACTTCTTGTTCATATAATTGCGATGGAAGTATAACTTTAACAGCATCTAATGGTGTTTTACCATACACTTGGGAATGGTCAACAAGCGATAACGATTCTACAATTTCAAATCAATGTGTTGGAACATATCAAGTTACCTTAACCGATGCTCAAAATTGTAAAGAAATCAGAGATTTTGAAATTACCGGACCAACCGAATTAATAGCCACAATAGATACAATTATACAATCAAATTGCTTTGGACAATGTAATGCCGAAATTATAACAAGTGCAACAGGCGGAACAACTAATTACACATATTTATGGTCAAATGGCGAAACTACTTCACATATAACTAATTTATGTGCTGGAAATTATCGCTTAATTCTTACCGATGCAAATAATTGTAAAGATACGCTCGATACATTAATTCACGTACCAGACCAAATAATTCTTACATTCAATAATACTAATCCACTTTGTAATTTCGGGTCGGGCGATGGAGCAATTAATTTAACAGTAAACGGAGGAACTCCTGGATATACCTATAATTGGTCAACCACAGAAACTACACAAGACATTGCAAATATTGATGGTGGCTGGTATAGCGTTGTAGTAACAGATACTTTAGGTTGTTTCGTTTTAGACTCATCATTCGTATCATCAGGAATTACAATGACAGCCCTTGCAGACTCAGACATAACAGTTTGTACATTAGATACAGTTCAAATTTTTGGATCTGGATTATCATCAGATGGAAACGCATTTACATATAATTGGTATCCAACAACAAATATGAGCGATTCTACTGTATTAAACCCGTTTGTAACAGTTACAGATTCAACATATTACTATTTTGAAATACATCATACCAATGGAATTTGCATTGCTATAGATTCGGTATTAGTAGCAACATATCCAACAATACCAATTGATGCCGGTGAAAATCAAATAATACCATACGAAGCCTCAACCCAAATAACTGCAATAGGAGGTGGTCAGTATTCCACTTATACTTGGTTCCCAAACAACAACTTAGAAACACCAAACGATTCATCGTCAATAGTATCCGGACTAACTCAAACTACAACATATAATATAATAGTTGTTTCAGAATTTGGTTGTATACAAACCGACTCGGTTAAAATTACAATTGTGCCAGAATTAATAATCCCTAATGGAATAACACCTAACGGCGACGGAATTAACGATACTTGGGTTATAGATTTTATTGAATTATATCCAAACGTTACAGTAGAAATATTTAACCGTTGGGGCGAAAAACTATTTTATTCAGAAGGATACGAGCCAAATGACCGTTGGGACGGAAATTATAAAGGGAAACGCTTACCAACAGGAACGTATTACTATATTATTCTATTAAATGATGATATACACAACGAACCATTTACCGGACCTATAACACTTGTTAGATAATTAAGTTATGATAAGAAATATAAAAAAAATGAACCGCTTTAATACTAAAATATTAGCAATTATAATTGTTCTATTTTCGCTGTCAACGTATGCTCAGCAAGAGCAACACTATACGCAATTTCAATTCAATAAATATATGTATAATCCGGCTATTGCTGGAACTAAACCATATTTTTTAGCAGAAACTAATTTTAGATTTCAATGGCTTAGAATTGTTGACTCTCCCAGAACATACACTCTAAGTGTTTATGGTCCAAGCAGAAAAAAAGATATTGGCTTTGGTGGTTATATTTATAGCGATGTTACCGGACCAACAAGTAGAACTAATTTTAGATTGTCGTATGGACAAAACTTTAAAATAAATACTGATTTAAGGTTTTCTTTAGGGTTATCGGCTGGGGTAATGCAATATAAAATTGATGGTTCTAAAATTTTATTGCACGACGATAATGACCCATCTTTAGGAAATTCAATTTACACAACAATAGTTCCTGATGCAAGTTTTGGGGTTTATTTTTGGCACAAAAAATATAATTTTGGAATTTCCGGAGACCAATTATTTGCAAGTAGAGTTAAATTTAAAGAACTTTCAACACTCGGAGTTAATAGATTACGCCCACATATATATGCACACGGGGAATATATTTACGAAATAAACGATGAGTGGGAAGTAGAACCTGCTTTGTTGCTAAAATATGTGTGGCCGGCTCCGCTTCAAATGGATTTGAGTACTAGAGTAGTGTATAAAAAACTTATTTGGCTTGGCGTTTCTTGGCGAACTATGGATGCTATTGGAGTTTATTTCGGATATAATTATCAAGATCAAATTTATTTCGGGTATTCTTATGATATTACAACATCTAATATTTACAACTATTCATCGGGTACTCACGAAATTATGATTACATTTAAATTCAATAAAATTAAAAAGGGATTTAGTAGTATGTAAAGTTACACCCAAAAAATAATAAATAAAACAAGAAGAGGCTGATTATAATCAACCTCTTCTTGTTTTTAAGCTACCTCAACTTTATAATTAGAAAAAATATTTAATATAATATCTTTGTACATGTGATAATAATTTTCGACTAACCATTGTTTTAATTTTTCAATTTCGCATGCTTTTAACCATTTTATAGATTTTTCTAATTCTCGGCTGAATAACTCTTTGTCGAAACTTACTTTTTTTAAAACAGTTTTTGTGTATTCAAGCATAGTACCTCCGTGTTTTAGTTTGTTTAGTAAATATACGATACTAATTAAAAAAAGTCAATACTTTTTGCGTTAATTATAGTTAATTAAGTAAAAATACCCATTATTCATAAACAAAACAAAATTATAATATATTGATAATAAAAAAATTACACCAAATTATTTATATGTGTATATTTTAAATTTTTTATAGGATATTCTTAAAAAGCGTTAATAATATCGGTAAATTCTTTAGCATTTAACGACGCACCACCAATTAAACCACCATCAACATCTTTGTTGTTAAAAATTTCTTTAGCATTCGATGCTTTTACAGAGCCACCGTATAAAATTGAGATTTCGTTTGCTAAGTTAACCCCAAATTTTTCGGCAATTAAATTTCTAATAAAAGTATGTATTTCTTGAGCTTGTTCGGGGCTTGCAGTTTTGCCGGTTCCAATAGCCCAAACTGGTTCGTAAGCTATAACAATTTTTTTATAATCTGTTTCCGAAAAGTTAAATGTACCTTCAATTAATTGGTTTTTAATAATTTCAAAATGTTTATTAGCTTCTCTTTCGGCTAAAATTTCGCCAACACAAAATATAGGAATTAAATTATTTTCGAGTACTAATTTAAGTTTTTGATTTAGAATTTGATTGGTTTCGTTGTAGTATGCTCTGCGTTCAGAGTGCCCTATTATAACATATTGTGCATTTATAGATGCTATCATTTTTGCAGAAACTTCTCCAGTATAAGCACCCTCTAGAATATTTGCCGAATTTTGTGTGCCAATTTTTATTTTCGAATTTTGTGTTAAATCTACTAAAGTTTTTGTGTATAAAAACGGAGGTATTAAAACTACTTCGGTGTTTTTGTCGAATTGTTTTTCAAGATTAAGCAATTCTTTAGTAAGTGTAACTGCCTCATCGAAAGTTGTGTTCATTTTCCAGTTTCCTGCAACAATATTTTTTCTCATATTTATAAAATTAACAAATTAAAATATTCCGTTTAGTTCTGCTTGTACTTTAGAAATAACTTCGCTTAAATCTTCGGGTTTCTCAGAAAAATTATTTTTATCAACATCAATAATTAATAATTTTCCCATGTGGTATGATGATATCCATGCTTCGTAGCGTTCATTAAGGCGTTTAAGGTAGTCTATTCGTATGCTGTTTTCATATTCTCTGCCACGTTTTTGAATTTGCCCAACTAATGTTGGAACAGATGCACGCAAATAAATTAGCAAATCTGGGGCTTCTATAAGTGAGTTTATCATACTAAAAAGTGTGAAATAGTTTTCAAAATCTCTAGTTGACATTAAACCCATTGAATGTAAGTTTGGTGCAAAAATATATGCATCTTCGTATATTGTACGGTCTTGAATTACATTTCTTGAGGATTGGTGTATTTCCAATTGCTTGTTAAACCTTACGTTTAAAAAGTAAATTTGAAGATTGAACGACCATTGTTGCATATCTTCGTAAAAATCTGTTAAATATGGGTTGTCGTCGGCATTATCAAAATCTGTTTCCCATTTAAAATGTTTTGCTAATAATTTTGTAAGCGTTGTTTTACCTGAACCTATATTTCCTGCTACTGCTATGTGCATATTATAAAATTTTATGCAATGTACTAAAAACAAATTAATTTTTAAGCTAATTTATACATATTTCCCGGATTAACACGAATAATATTTTGAAGTTCTAAGTTTAGTAATATAACTGATATTTCAGAACTTGTAATTTTAGTAATATTACAAAGGGTATCAATATTTATTATTTTTTTTTCTTTTATAATATCGTAGATGTTTTTTTCGTCGGCAGTTAAATTTGGAGGTATTATTAGTTTGGTTTGTTGATTGCTATTATTTTCCCAAGACATAATATATTCTATATCTTTAACATTTTCAATTAGTGATGCTTTGTTACTTTTTATTAGTTTGTTGCAACCTATAGAGTATTTATTGTCTATATTTCCTGGGAAAGCAAAAACATCTCTGTTGTATGAATTTGCAATATCGCCGGTAATAAGCGAGCCTCCTTTTTCTCCAGATTCTATTACAACGGTGCAGTCAGAAAGTCCGGCTACTATTCTGTTTCGTTTTATAAAATTTTGTTTGTCGGGTTTTGTTTCCGATAAAAATTCAGTTACTAAAGCACCGTTATTAATTATTTCTTTGGCTATATTGGTGTGTAGTGCAGGGTAAACTCTATCTAAACCATGTCCTAAAACTGCTATAGTTTGTAGTCCATGTTTTAGTGCCTCTTTGTGTGCACAGATGTCAGTTCCGTAGGCTAATCCACTTATTATTATTGGGTTATGTCCGCGTTCTTTAAGGTCTGTTATTAGTTGTTCGCAGTTTTGTTTGCCATAAGCGGTTAAATTTCTTGTACCTACAATTGTTATTAGTTTTTTGTAGTCGAAATTAACATTTCCTTTATAAAATAAAAGTAAAGGAGCGTCTTCGCATTGTTTAAGTCGGGTTGGGTAGTTATTGTTAAAATATGATAGATAATTAATTTTATATTTTTCAATAAATTTCATTTCTTGTTCGGCTCTATTAAAAACATTAGCATTTTTAATTTTATTTGCTGTTATTTCGCCTATTCCTGGAATTCTAATGAGTTTTTGCTGTTTTTCAGTAAAAATTTCTTTAATTCCGCCAACATAAGAAATTAAGGTTTTTGCATTTTTAATGCCTATGCCATCTACTAAGCTTAATGAAATTAGCCAAAATAATTCGGTATCATCTATTTTGGCTTGCATATTTTGTTAAATTTATTTTAAGTTTTTTTCTGTCTTCTTCTTTAAATAATGAAATATTTATTGGGGGGTATTTAAATAATCCGGTTTTAGTTTTTTGATATAAAATTAAATATTGCCGTTTATTTATTTGCTCTATTTCGTATTTAGCTAATAATGATGGTTTTAGCTTAATCATATTACGTTTAACTTTTAAAGCTATATGGTAATATCGAATTTCAATATAATTATCGGTATCAGAATATCGGACATAAGTAAATTCTTGTTTTAGCCAATAAAACATAAAAATAATAAACAAAAAAACCAATATTCCAACTGCATAATACCAAGTTACAGGAATAAATTCGAACCATCCTATTGCAACAAGTAAAATAAAAATACCAACAATAAAATTTCGAGTTTTTCTAATATTTATTATTTCTTCTTCGTTATCTAAAATCATAAATTATTTTTTATGGTAAAAGTATTAAAATAATGAAATAAAAAAAAGCAGAAAAAAATTCTGCTTTATAAATTATTTTTTTCGGAACTCCTTCTTTTTTGTTCTAGTAATATTAAATTTAATTCTCTGCCTGTTTGTCCTTTAACCGATGTATTTTCCTGAGCACGGCGAAGCAAATATGGCATTACGTGTTTTACCGGACCATAAGGAACGTATTTTGCAACATTGTAGCCCAGTTCACCAAGTTTAAAACTTATATTGTCGCTCATTCCAAAAAGTTGTGAAAACCAAATTCTATCGTCGTTTTTTGCAATACCTTTTTCTTCCATTAGTTCGGCTAAATAGCTATTGCTAAGCTCGTTATGAGTTCCGTTGAATATTGAAATTTTATCTAAATGTTCTATACAAAATTTTAAGGCAGCGTTATAGTCTCGGTCTGTATCGTCTTTTGTTTCTTGAATAGGACTTTTATAAGATTCGGCTTGTGCTTTAGCTCTTTCTTTTTCCATATAAGCACCTCTTACGAATTTCATTCCTAAAAAATAATTTTCGTTTTCGGCTTTTTTGTAAGCTTCTTTTAAAAATTCTAATCTATCCCATCGATACATTTGAAGGGTGTTAAATACAATAGCTTTTTCTTTATTGTATTTTTGCATCATTAGTTCAACTATTTGGTCTATAGCTATTTGAAATGCGTAATCTTCGGCATCAATTAAAATTGGTATATTGTTATCAAAAGCGGCTTTACATAAAATGTCTATCCTTTCAACAAAATCATCGGCTTCTTTTTTTTCTGAAGCAGATAAATTGTTTTCGCTCATTTTTATTAAAATTTCGTGGCGAGTAAATGCCGTAGGCTTAAATACAGCGAAAGGAATGTCTATATTTTCCCCTGCATTTTTTATTGCATATAAAGTTTCTTTAAGAGCATTATTTATGTCTTCAATATTATCTTTGCCTTCAACCGAATAGTCCAAAATAGATTTTACCTTGTGTTTTCCTAAAAGCTCAACAGCTTTGTTACAATCGTCGATAGTTAAACCTCCACAAAAATGAGCATAAATAGTGGGTTTTACTGCCCAAGTAATTGGAAAATGGATTGCCAATGCGGTATTTACCATTTTTGTGCTAATATTAACTAAAGTTGGACTAGAAATAGTACTAAATAAGAATTTTGCTCGTTTTAACTCATAATCTGTTTTGCTTATAAAAGCAATTTTGGTATCGTTGAAAGCTATCATTTATATTAGTATTATATGAAATTACAATTTTTTAAAATATGATTTCGCAAAGGTAGAAATATGAATTTATTAAATCTATATTATCAAACACATAAAAATATGATTTTAATTGTTTTTTATTTAATTCTTTTTTTTACTTTTGTGAAATTAACAGTGGAAAATGCTGTTAAAAACTTTTTTTTGAAAAAAATTGTATTATCTTTGGATTTACTTTTAATTATTTTGATGATATTATGAACAGATATTTAAGTGTAGTAATGCTAATAGTCTTTGTTTCGAGCACTTTGTTGCTTGAAAGTTGTTTAAAAAAAGGACCTAACGATCCTTTTGTTTCTTTTAAAACAAGAAAGGCAAGAATGACTGGCGAATGGATAATAAAAGATTATTTGTATGAAACGACTACCGATTATATTGATGGTAGAAAAGATATATACAAGTTTACTTCAACAAACGACGCTGTTTCCGAAACAATAGGATATGCAAATGTTAATGGCATAAAAGATACAACTTGGACTTGGAATGGTAAAATTGTAACAGAACGAATGATTAATTTCGATAAAAACGGAAAAGTTACTCTAAAATATAATTACAAATTATCGGAGTTTTATGAAGATGTTACAGAGGCTCCTACTATACCATTTGATGATAAGATTTGGTGGGCAGATACAACAATAACTATAGAAAGAAAATATTACAACACTGGAACATGGAATTTTTTAAATAATATTGATGACTATAAAAACAAAGAAAGAATAACAATAATGTGGGATTATTGGGATTTTGAGCAAATTAATAATATTAAAGTTGTTTACAGATCAGACAACGAAGACACACAACCATCTCAAGAAATAAATGAAAGTAGCAGAACACAATCAAGGTCGTATTTTTACAATGGCGAAAATACCGAAACTTGGGTTTTAGACAAACTTAAAAACAAAGAAATATTTATGTATCGCTATTTAGATAATAATTTTAAGGAAAGTGTTTCAAATTCAGAAACTGCTAATACATCAATAAAAGGTTACGAATCGTACGAATTAGAACAAGAATAAATTTAATATAAAGTTAAAAAGCCAAACATTAAATTAATGTTTGGCTTTTTTTATTTTGTTAATTTAAAAAAGAAATCCCACAAAACAACACCGGCAGCAACAGAAATATTTAGCGAATGTTTTGTTCCGTGTTGCGGTATTTCTAAGCAAAAATGGCTATTATCAACAAGTTTTTGGTTAACACCTTTTACTTCGTTACCAAAAATTATAGCATATTTTTTATCAATAGAAGGCATAAAATTGTTTAATTTAACGCTGTTTACAACTTGTTCAATAGAAATAATAGTGTAGTTTTCTAATTTTAATTGATTTACAACATCTAAAGCATTGCTAAAATACTCCCATTCTACCGACTCTGTAGCACCTAAAGCTGTTTTGTGAATATCTTTATTTGGAGGAGTAGCGGTAATACCACATAAATAAATTTTTTCAACAAGAAAAGCATCGGCAGTTCTAAAAACAGAGCCAATATTATTTAAACTTCGTATATCGTCGAGAATAATTGTAAGCGGAATTTTTTTTATTTTTTTAAATTCATCAACAGAAATACGATTTAATTCTTCTAAACTTAATTTTTTCATTTGTTTTGCTCGTTAATTAAATCCAACCTTTTAATTTATAGTAAGTTATTGCAAAATATTCTCTATAAATAATAATTTGGTATTTTAAATGATTCCAAAATTGGTATCTTAATTGAGTATTTTTGCCAACATTTAATATGTATTTATTTCCACCCAATTCGTTATCGTTAAAATATAAATTTGCTTCAATTGCTGATTCAAAAGCCGAATTTCCGACAATATTGTTAAAACCTATTTTTTTAAATGTTTTTATTGAGCGGTACATGTGCTCTGGCGAAGTAATTAACAAAATGCTTGAAGTTTTTCCACATAAGTTTTGAATTTGCAATGCTTGCATTCTTGTATTTGTTCCTTTAGGTTCTAAAATAATTTTAGAACTATCAATGCCGCGTGAAATAATTTCGTGCCGCATTAAATTTATTGAGCTTAGTGTATCGGAAACTTTACCCGGTAGAGCTATAATTATTTTTGCTTGCGGAAACTTTTTTGCTTCTTGCGAAACTTTGTATGTTCTCATTAATCCTGATTCACTTGGAATTCCGCCACCTCCCAATACAATTATATATTCCGGCGATTTTGATAAAGTGTAATCGATTGCACCCAAATAATAGTACATCCAAAAAGGTAAAGTTGTGAAACTTAGAATTATAATAGTTAAAAATATAGATCCAAGTGAAATAAGGCTAATTTTTATTGTTTTTTTTAATATTTGAAAAAAATTACTCATTCATTAATATTATTTAGTAATACCGAAAGCATATCTGTAGTAGTCCAATAAAAATTGGACTAAACAGCTATTGCATCGGCATTATACAATTCATTTATTAGATTATTGTTTGTATTTTGTATAACATAACGAGCTGTGTATCTGGTTTTTTGCTCTACTAAAATAGTTTTATTTAATGTTAATTCGCTTATTGTTTCTTGGTTATAATGTCGAATTGTTATAAGTTTTAAATTTGTGTTGTATTTTATAGAATAAGTACTTTTTAAATTTTCTATAATTTTAGTAATTTTATCTGAACTATCAACCACAATAGAGAAGCTAACTGCCGAATTTTCCATTAAATTTACTTTAATTTTTAAGGTTGAAAGGACATTAAAAATTTTACTTATGTTTAATTCATCAATAAATGAAAAGTCTTTTGGCGAAATTGATATTAAAGTTTGATTGTCTTTTAAAATAATTATGGGTTTTAGAATATTTAGGTTTTTTACATTGTTTATAATTGTGCCTGCTTTTTCTGGGAAAATAAAAGATTTTACAAACAGTGTAATATTCTTATTTTGAAGAGGTTTTATGGTTTTTGGGTGAATAACTTGAGCACCATAGTAAGCCAATTCAACGGTTTCTTTATAATTTAGAGTGTCTATTTTTACTGTATTTTGAAAAATTCTGGGGTCGGCATTTAATATTCCCTCAACATCTTTCCAAATAGTTACGCTTTCGGCGTTTAGGCAATATGCAATTATTGATGCTGTAAAATCGGAGCCTTCTCTTCCAAGTGTAATTGAATTTCCCTCTTGCGAAGAGGCTATAAAACCTTGCGTGATAAGTATATTCGCAGAGGTAAGTTCAAAATTATTTTGAATATTTTTTTCGGTTATTTCCCAAATAATTCTACCATCTCTATAAAAATTGTCGGTAATTATGCTGTTTCTGATGTCAATCCACAGGTTTTTTATTTTTATTTTGTTTAAATATTCGCTAACTATAATTGTAGAAATAATTTCGCCAAAACACACTAATTTGTCGTATTCTAAATCGAAATTGTTCGACGGCTTTATGTTTAAAATATTTTCTATTTCGGTAAATTTATTATTCAACTTTAAGTTTACTTCGTTTTTGCTTGTAAAAAGCTTATTTATAATATCTTGATGATATGTTTTTATTTCAGATAAAATATTGAAAGTGTTTATGCTATTTGTTAAATAAGCATTTACTAATTCTTCAAATTTGTTGGTCATTTTGCCCATTGCAGAAATAACAACCACTAAATTTGTTTTTTCATTAAGTATAATTTGCGAAACATTTTTTATGGCTTCTGCTGTTGCAACGGAAGCTCCTCCGAATTTGTAAACTATCATACTATAATTTTTTTATTAATACCGATGCAATTCATTTATTATGCTATATATTGTTTGTGTTTGGTATAAAATATAATTCATTACAAGATGTAAATTACTTATTTACTGTATTTTGTTGAACAATAAACCAAGGGTTTAATAAATTTTCTTTGTTATATTTTAGTGAAGTTTTTCCATCAGATTGTGTTACTTTACAGTTTGCGTACAAAGCAATTGCTGTTCCTGCAGCAGTGTCCCACTCCATTGTAGGTGCAAATCGGGGGTAAATATTTGCTTTTCCTTCGGCAACCATACATAATTTTAATGAGCTTCCAATTGAAATTGTATTAACATTGCCATATTTTGCCTCCATTTCGCTAATAAATTTTGATGTTTCCTCGTTTAAATGCGAGCGACTTGCAACAATTGTAAATACTTGGGTGTTTGTTATCAAAGGCAGTTTATCCGATTTTTCTATCAATTCTAATATGCTTATATTGTTAAATTCGGATATGTTGTTAATTTTAAAAGAGCCTATATTTTTTTCTGCAAAATACAGTTCTTGTGTAACAGGAACATAAATAACCCCTCCAATTGGGATATTATTTTCTATAAGTGCTATGTTTACAGTAAATTCGCCATTTCTTTTTATAAATTCTTTTGTTCCATCGAGAGGGTCAATGCACCAATATAATTGCCAGTTTTTACGAATATTAAAGTCGGGTATTTCAGTTTCTTCGCTTAATATAGGGATTTTTAAATCGGCTAAAATCTCAAAAATTTTGGTGTTACTTCTTTTGTCGGCAATTGTAAGTGGCGAATTATCTAATTTTATTTCAACTTCAAAGTTTGATGAATTGTAAACAGTTAAAATTTCTTTACCAGCCAATATGGCGGCTTTAATTGCTATTTCAATATATTTTATCATAAATAGGATTTCAATTTTTAATAAAAGTAAATAAAAAAGCCCTAACTATTTAAAGTTAGAGCTTTTTTAAATGTATTTTTTAAATTATTCAGCTACTACTTCAAATTTAAATTCGGCTGTAACTTCTTTGTGAAGTTTAACAATTGCATTGTAAAAGCCAACCTCTTTAATTGATTCTTCAGTAATTTTAATATTTCTTCTGTCAACTTCAACACCTTGTTCTTTAAGCATTTCGGCAATTTGAATTGTGTTTACAGAACCAAATATTTTGCCTGTTGAACTTGTTTTAGCACCAATCTTAACAACAGAAGTTTTAAGTTTTTCAGCTAATGCAATAGCTTCGTTCTTAATTTTCTCTTGTTTATGAGCACTTTGTTTCATATTTTCTTGGTGTACTTTAACCGACGAGCTAGTTGCTAAAACAGCAATTCCTTGAGGTATTAAATAATTTCTGCCATAACCATTTTTTACAGTTACTACATCGTTTTTATAACCTAAACTAGGTATATCTTTTTTAAGTATTACTTCCATTATTTTTCCCCTCCTTATTTCATTAAATCTGTTACGTATGGCAATAATGCTATATGGCGAGCTCTTTTTACAGCTTGAGCCACTTTTCTTTGGTACTTCAATGATGTTCCTGTTACTCTACGAGGTAAAATTTTACCTTGTTCGTTAAGGAATTTTTTTAAAAAAGTAGCATCTTTAAAATCGATGTACTTAATTCTGCTCTTTTTAAAACGGCAGTATTTTTTCTTTTGCAAATCTACTGCTACAGGCGATAAATACCTAACTGCTCCTTCTTGTGCCATATTATGCCTCCTTTTTTGTTTCAGTTAAACGATTAATTCTTTTTACACTATATTCAACAGCGTATTTGTCTAGCCTAAACGACAAGAAACGAATAATTCTTTCGTCGCGTCTAAATTCGGTTTCTAATTTTTCAATAACAGAACCTTCTGCCTCGAATTGAAATAATGTGTAAAATCCTGTAGATTTTTTTTGGATAGGGTAAGCTAATTTTTTTAAGCCCCAATTTTCCTCATTTTCAATTTTTGCACCTTCATTAGTAAGAATGTCTTTAAACTTCTTTACCGCTTCCTTTACCTGAATTTCAGATAAAACGGGAGTCAAAATGAAAACGGTTTCATAATGTCTTACCATAATAATTTTATTTAATTAAATTTAAGCCTGCAAAAGTAATAATTTTTAGTTAATTATCATAATTATTATAGAAAAAGCTATTTAAATATTTTATTCTTTACTTATTCTTTATGAAATACTGTTTGTTTTCAGTATTTTTACTGGCGAAATATTTAAAAACATGGATTATAAATCGTACACTCACCCCGATTATTTTAATATCGATGATTTGCTTACCGATGAGCATAAATTAATTCGTAAATCTGTTAGAGAATGGGTTAATCGTCGCTTAAAACCTGTTATTGATGAGTATAATCACGAACATAAGTTTCCGGAATTTATAGTTAAAGAATTAGGTGAACTTGGAGCATTTGGTCCGTATATACCAACTAAATATGGGGCAGCAGGTTTAGATTTTATTTCTTATGGTATTATAATGCAAGAACTTGAACGTGGCGATTCAGGCATTCGCTCTGTTGCATCGGTGCAATCGTCATTGGTAATGTATCCAATTTATGAGTTTGGGAACGAGGAACAACGTCAAAAATATTTACCAAAACTTGCTTCGGGCGAAATATTGGGGGCTTTTGGTTTAACTGAGCCAAACCACGGTTCAGACCCAGGCAGTATGGAAACTAAAATTATTGATAAAGGCAATCATTACATTTTAAATGGTGCTAAAATGTGGATTACAAATGCACCAATTGCTGATATTGCGGTTGTTTGGGCAAAAGACGAAGCAGGTGTTGTTCGTGGGCTTATTGTTGAAAAAAATATGGAAGGCTTCACAGCTCCAGAAACTCACAATAAATGGTCGCTTAGAGCTTCGGTTACAGGCGAATTGGTTTTTGATAATGTGAAAATTCCTAAAGAAAATGTTTTGCCAAACATAAAAGGCTTAAAAGGACCTATGATGTGCTTAAACTCGGCACGTTATGGAATTGCTTGGGGTGTAATTGGTGCAGCATCAGACTGTTACCATACAGCTCTTACCTATGCAATGGAGCGAAAACAATTTAATGTGCCAATAGCTTCGTTTCAGCTAAATCAAAAAAAACTTGCCGAAATGGTAACAGAAATAACTAAAGCACAGTTACTTGCTTGGCGAATGGGTGTGCTTAAAAATGAAGGTAAAGTTACACCATCGCAAATTTCTATGTGTAAACGTAATAATGTTGAAACAGCTTTAAAAGTAGCTCGCGAATCACGACAAATACTTGGTGCAATGGGTATAACAGGCGAATATCCTATAATGCGACACATGATGAATTTAGAATCTGTTATTACTTATGAGGGAACTCACGATATACATTTGTTAATTACGGGTTTTGATATTACCGGAATTGCGGCGTTTAAATAAGATTTATTCGGCTTAACTTAAATAAAAAAAGCCTTTAATTTAAAGGCTTTTTTATATTTTTATTTATCAGCTTCTAAAAACGGATATTTGTAATCTGTTGGAGGTACTAAAGTTTCTTTTATTGTTCTAGCATTAGTCCAACGAATTAAATTAAGGTAACTACCAGCTTTGTCGTTAGTTCCAGAACCACGAGCTCCGCCAAAAGGTTGTTGGTTAACAACTGCACCAGTTGGTTTATCGTTTAGGTAGAAGTTTCCGGCTGCATATCTAAGAGCTTCGTATGCAACTAAAAGTTGTGTTCTGTCTTGAGAAAATATTGAGCCTGTTAGAGCATAAGGCGATGTGGTGTTACAAATTTCTAAAGTTTCTTCAAATTTATCATCTTCATAAACGAAAATTGTCATAACCGGACCAAAAATTTCTTCTTCCATTGTTATAAAATGAGGGTTTTTAGCTAAAATTACAGTTGGTTCAATAAAAAAGCCTTTAGATTTATCGCAATTTCCGCCAAAAACTATTTCAGCATCTTTTGTGTCTTTAGCCATATTAATGTAGCTTTGAATGCTATCAAAAGCACTTTCATCAACAACAGCATTTACGAAGTTAGAAAAATCGGTAACGTCGCCCATTTTAATTTCGGCAAGATTAGCACCAATAATAGATTTTATATTAGCCCAAAGCGATTTTGGAATGTATGCACGTGAAGCTGCTGAGCATTTTTGTCCTTGGTATTCAAAAGCACCTCTTGTTATAGCTGTAGCAACAGTTTTTGCGTCGGCTGATTTGTGTACAAACACGAAGTCTTTTCCGCCTGTTTCTCCAACAATGCGCGGGTATCCTTTGTAGTTTGTAATGTTAGATGCCATAATTTTCCAAAATTGTTGGAAAGTATTTGTAGATCCTGTAAAGTGAATACCTGCAAAATCTGCCGATGAAAAAATTTCTTTTCCAATTGTAGATCCTTGTCCAGGTACAAAATTTATAACTCCATCGGGTAAACCTGCTTCTTTAAATATTTTCATTAAGTAATAATTTGAAAGTATAGCTGTTGTAGCTGGTTTCCAAACGGTTACATTCCCCATAAGTACAGGAGCCATATTTAAGTTAGAGGCAATTGCTGTAAAATTAAAAGGTGTTAATGAAAAAATAAAACCTTCTAAAGGTCTGTATTCCATCCTGTTAATAACTCCGGCAGAGCTAGCAGGTTGGTCGGCATAAATTTGCGATGCATAATGAGCGTTAAATCGTAAGAAATCAATTGTTTCGCAGGCAGAGTCTATTTCTGCTTGGTAAGGATTTTTGCTTTGCCCTAACATAGTTGCGGCATTCATTAATGAACGGTATTTTGTTGAAATAAGTTCAGCAGCTTTTAATGTTATTGATGCTCGTTCAACCCAAGGCATTTCGCTCCATGTTTTGCGAGCTTCTAAAGCAGCTGTAATAGCCATTTTAACTTCTTCTGCTCCAGCCTTATGATATGTTGCAAGAACGTGATTATGATTGGTTGGCATAACAACTTTTGCAATGTTGCCGGTTTTAATTTCTTTGCCGCCTATAATTAAAGGAATTTCGATAGGATTGTTTTTTAATTCCTCTAATTTAGCCTTAAGTTCAGTTCTTTCTGGAGAACCGGGTTTATATTCTTTAATAGGCTCATTTGTTGGTTGAGCAAAATAGAAAATTGCGTTATTCATAGTTGTAAAGATTTAAAAATCAAGTTTAAAAAAGTTTATATTTATTGTTACAAACATAAAAAAATAATATTAATTTTTTTATGTTTTGTGCTATTTATTAGGATTTTCGCAAAATTCTGTTAAAACGCCCCCTGTTGATTTTGGGTGGAGAAAACCAATATTTAGTCCTTCTGCACCTTTTCTTGCATTTTTATCGATTAGAGCAACTCCTTTTTCTTCAACAAGTTTCAGTTTTTCCGATAAATTATCAACAGAAAAAGCAATATGATGAACGCCTTCGCCTTTTTTTTCGATAAATTTGGCAATTGTGCTTTCTTCCGAAGTAGGTTCTAAAAGTTCTATTTTAGTTTGTCCTACTTTAAAAAAAGCTGTTCTAACTTTTTGGTCAACAACATCTTCAATTGAATAACATTTCATTCCTAAAATGTTTTCGTAGTATTTTATGCTTTCCTCTAAGTTTTTGACTGCTATTCCTATGTGTTCAATATAATTTGGAATCATATTAGTTTTATATTTTTTACAAAAATAAGGATTATATTTTTAATTTTTTTATGATTTACTGCATACAAAATTGCAGGTTTGTGCTATAAAAATTTAGTGAAATTTTAAGTAGCAAAATATTTTAATAGTTTATGTAAAAACATTATATTGCATTGGTTTAATTGACATTAATAATTGATTTAATATGAGGCATATAGTAATTTTAGCTATTATTTTTATTTTTAGCATTAAGGCTAATTCACAATATTATCATACAGCGGTTGGGTTAAAACTAGCTTGGGGTGTTGGCGTAGTAAATGCAAAGCACTTTTTGGGGTATAATAGTAATTCTGCGGTAGAGGTTTCTTTAGACATTCAAAATGAGGGGTTTGTATTTAATGGGTTTTACGAATATCATTTAGAAGCTTTCAAAACTAATGGCTTGTTTTGGTATTTTGGAGGAGGTCCATTTTTAGGTGTTTGGGGCGAAAATAATCCGTGGAAAACTTTAATTGATGAAAAAACTGCCTTTGTTTCAGGCGTAACTGCAATTATGGGGATAGAATATACATTAGAGAATTATCCGTTTAATTTTGCAATAGATTTGGAGCCTAAATACAACTTTGCAGGACCAAAATTATTTTGGGCTTATGGTGGCATTACTGTTAGATACACTTTTAAAGAAAAAGACGAAGAAGAGTCTAAAACTCTATAATTGTTAGAATAAAAAAGGTTACCTATAATTTTAATAGATAGCCTTTTTTAATGTTGATTTTGTTTAAACCAATACTTCAAGTTTTTTTACGAATACCAATTTTGGTACTGCACCAACTTGTTTATCAACAACTTCTCCTCCTTTAAAAAACAACACTGTTGGAATATTTCTAATTCCATATTTGCTGGTTATATTTGGATTACTATCAACATCAAGTTTTGTCATTTTAGCTTTACCGTTAAATTCTACAGAAAGTTCTTCAATTATAGGACCAATCATTCTGCAAGGACCACACCATTCTGCCCATAAATCTACTACTACTGGAATGTTAGATTTTAGCACTTCTTCTTCAAAATTTGCATCGGTTACGTGTATTACTGCCATAATTTTTTATTTTTTTATTTATATGCAAAGAAACAATAATTGAGTGAATTGATGAAAAAAAATCAGCAGTTAATTATTAACATTTGTTAATATTAACTGCTGATTAGATTATTTTTAAATATTTTACTAAATATCGAATTTAATACCTTGAGCTAAAGGTAAAGTAGAACCAAAGTTAATAGTATTTGTTTGGCGTCTCATATAAACTTTCCAAGAGTCAGAGCCAGATTCGCGTCCACCTCCGGTATCTTTTTCACCACCAAAAGCACCACCAATTTCAGCACCCGATGTTCCTAAGTTTACGTTAGCAATACCGCAATCTGAGCCTACAGCAGAAAGGAATGTTTCGGCTTCTCTAACATTTAAAGTAAAGCAAGCCGATGATAAGCCTTGAGGTACATCGTTATTTAATTGAATAGCATTATTAATATCGCCAGAATATTTAATTAAATAAACTATTGGTGCAAAAGTTTCTTCTTGTACAATATGGAAGTGGTTTTGAGCAATAGCAATTGCTGGTACCACGTAATTGCCAGATTCAAAGCCTGCTCCATTAAGAACTTCGCCACCAAAAATAAGTTCGCCGCCTTCTTCTACTACTTTTTTACAAGCATTTTGGAATAATTCTACCGAGTATTTATCAATAAGAGGTCCTACTAAAGAGTTTTCGCTTAGAGGATTCCCAATTTTTGGTTTAATTCCTTTGTATGCACTTACAAATTTATCTTTAACTTCATTAAAAATATTTTCGTGAATAATAACTCTACGTGTGCTTGTGCAACGTTGTCCGGCAGTTCCTACAGTTCCAAAAACGGTTGACATAACAGCCATTTGTATATCGGCACTTGGAGTTATTATAACTGCATTGTTACCACCAAGTTCTAGTATAGTTTTTCCTAAACGTTTTCCTACAATTGCTCCAACTCTTTGTCCAACAGATGTTGAGCCGGTTACAGAAAGTAGGTTTACACGTGGGTCGGCTAAGAAATTATCGCCCATTACCGACGATTTTGCTACCACTAAATTGAAAACGCCTTCTGGAACATTGTTTTGTTTAAGAACATCGTTTATAATTTTTTGCGTTGCTATGGCAGTTATTGGGGTTTTTGATGATGGTTTCCAAACAACTACATCGCCTGCTATTGCTGCTAAAGCTGTGTTCCAAGCCCAAACTGCTACTGGGAAATTGTATGATGTTACTATTCCACAAATTCCTAATGGGTGGTATTGTTCAGAAAGGCGGTGTTGTGGTCTTTCAGATTGTAAATTAACACCGTTTATTAATCGCGATTGTCCAACTGCGAAATCACAAATATCAATCATTTCTTGAACTTCGCCAAGTCCTTCTTGATAAATTTTGCCCATTTCTAAGGTTACTAAAGCTCCTAATTCGTGTTTATATTGACGAAGAGCTAAGCCTATTTGGCGAACAATTTCCCCTCTTTGTGGTGCAGGAATTAGTTTCCAAACTTTAAAAGCTTCTTGTGCTTTTTTAATAACCATTTCGTAATCGTCAAGTGTTCCGTTTTGAACTTTTGCAATTAGTTTTCCATCGATTGGTGATGTAGATTCGGTAATAGCACCACTTGTTTTCACCCAATTAGAGCCGGTTGATACTCCGTAGTTTACTTCGTCAATCCCTAAAGTTTTAAGGATTTCAGGAATATTTATATCTCTCATTTTTAAAATATTTTTCAAAATTTGTGTAAAGATAATTTTTTATTTTTTAATGAAATGTAATTTTCATCAATATTTAATTAGAAAAAAATGCTAAAAGATTTTATTTTTTGATTTTATAGCAATAAAATCTTTCAAATAATATGGTTCAAAATATGCAAGATTTTCAAATTCTTTGTTTTCAAATTTTTTTGTTGATAGCTCAACCATATTGGTTGCAGAGGGTTTTATGTTTTGGTTAAATTGTGCGTTTTTATTGTTTAGAATAGCGTTAAATTTTTCGCAACCAGAGCCTACAAAAATAACTTTGTTTGTGTTTAAATAATTTTGATATGATTGTTCAGTTAAAATATTTGCAGAAACATCTTCAATTATATTTAAATTTTTATCAAAAATTGCTGAATAAACTTCCATTCTACGGGCATCAATAATGGGACAAATTAAATAATTTTCGGTTATTTTTAGTTTATTTATGGCGTTTGCCAAAGCGTTTAAAGTGCCAATTGCAATAAGTGGAATATTTAAGCCATAGCATAATCCTTTTGCGGTAGAAACACCTATTCTAAGTCCTGTATATGAGCCGGGACCTTTTGTAACTGCAACAGCATCTAAATCGGTAATTTTGTATTTAGAGTTTTTAAATAATTCATCGATAAAAACTGTAATTAACTTTGAATGAGAGTGTTCTTCTGAACTTTCTTTTATGGCAATTATTTCGTTGTTTTTTGAAAGTGCTACCGAACAAATGTTCTCGGAGGTTTCTATGTTTAATATTAGGGGCATTTAAATTGTGTTTTTATGGTGTTTTTTAAATATGTAGTAAACAGGTAAATAACTTGCAATTATACCAATAATTGACACAGTTATGTAAACCGATATTAAATCGAGAAATTTAAATTTAACTGGATAAGCGTTTGTAATTAATTCGTTTGAAGATATTGCAAATTTAATAAATCCATATTCTGTTTGTAGCCAAACAATTAAGACTCCTAAAATTAGACCTAAGAATATGCCTGTTTGCGAAATTAGTAAACCATCTAAAGTGAAAATTTGTCGTATTTTTTTGGTTGGTGTTCCAATGCTTTTAAGAGTAAATATATCGTTTTTTTTATCTAAAATTAACATTGCTATTGACCCAATTATATTGAAAGATGCTATCAGTAGAATAAAAATTAGTATTAGAAAAACCATTGTTTTTTCCGATTTTAGTACTTTGTAAATAAATTCGTGTTGTTGAAAACGGTCTTTTACGGTAAATTGTGAGCCTACTATTTTTTTAAGTTTGTGCTTAATTTTTTTAATATTGGTGTTTTTATTTAGTTTTATGTTTATTGCATCGCACATATTTTCTGACGATGAGTTTTTTTGTAAAAAATTTAGAGGTACAATAATAAAATCGTCTATTGATTTATCGATACCATAAACGCCAACTGGAGAGATATTTGATTTTTTAAAAGCACTTTCGGGATTTACTAACGAAATTTTTGTGTTTCGTTTAGGCAAATAAATATTTAGCGGATAAAACAAATAAATGCCTACAGAAAGTTCGTACTCTACCGAATAGCCAATTATTGCAGATGGTAAATTATTTTGTGATAAGTTAAAGTTGCCTCTAATTATCATTGTATCGATTCCGGTAATATTTTTAAAGTTGCTATCGACACCTAAAATATTGAAAGGTTGTTGTTTTTCTTGATATTTTACGAGTGCACTTTCGGTTAATGAATAAGAAAAATTATCAATTTCTGGTAGTTTTTGTAGTTTATGTGTAAATAATGAAGTGTTAAAATATTTTCCTTCAACTTTTTCAATTTTAATTTCTGGGTCGAATGAGTTGAAGTTTGAAACTGCAATTTCTTCCATTCCGTTAAAAACAGAAAGTATTACAATTAATGCGAAAGAGCCTACAGCTACGCCAAGAATAGATATTAACGATATAATATTTATTACATTGGTGTTTTTTTTTGAAAAATAGTATCTGCGAGCTATAAAAAATTGTAGGTTCAAAATGAAAATTTTATTTTAACAATTTATCAATTTTAGCTATTTCGTCTATTGTATTATCTATAAAGAAAGATATTTCCGGAATAATACGAAGTTGATTTTTAACAATTTTACCTAATTCAAAACGTATTGATTTTGCGTCTTTATTTATTAAAGTTATTACTTCTTCTTTTGATTGTTTGGTTGCAAAAATACTTAGATAAGCTTTTGCATAATATAAATCGGTGCTAATACGGACTTCTGTTACCGTAATCATTACACCACCGTAAGCCGAAAAGCCTTTTTTTTGAAATATGTCGGCTAAAACATTTTGTAGTAGTTTTGAAACTTTATTTTGACGTACTGAATTTCCTTCCATTGCTTTTTTTTACAAAGGTAGTTATTCAATTACGAAAATACAATTTCGTATTTTTTGTTTAAAATTGAGGCAATTTGCTTATAGATTCTATATAATTGAACGATTCTGAATTTTTGTAGAAGTTTATTACGTCGAGTTTATATTTCATTTCTTCAACAAAAATTTGCATTAGCTCAATTTTTAAATTGCTTTGCAAGTTTATTAGTTTTTCTTGTTTTGGATTTTTTTCAATGGTTATCATATTATAAATATTTAGTTAGAAAATATAATGTTTATATTTTGTTTATCAACTTCAGTCGAAAGTTTATCGAGAATGTCTTTAGGAACTTTTTTAAGTTCTAAAATAATTAGACCATCTAATGCATTGTTAAAAAGAGGGTCTGTATTAAATCCCAGTATTTTTGCGTTTAATTTTAGGTATTTTTTTATCATTACCGGTATTTTCATCGAATTGTTTTCTATATCGTTAATTATGTTGTCAATTATCGAAATTTTACTAATATTAGGAATTACGGTAGAAATTGTTGAGTCTTTTTTAACTTTAAATTTGTTTTTTGGCGAAAATAGTTGAGATTTTTCTTTGTCGAGATAGTTTTGTTTTAAATAAGAAACTAATATTGATTTAGAAGTTTTAGAGTAATTATTGCTTATACTAACTGGTCCAATTAAATAGTTGTAATGTGGGTTTTTAAGTAAAAAAACTAAAATGCCTTCCCAAAGCATATACAAAGCCA
Source organism: Paludibacter propionicigenes (assembly GCA_020721655.1). GTDB lineage: Bacteria > Bacteroidota > Bacteroidia > Bacteroidales > JAFGXI01 > DYMG01. The sequence goes on from DYMG01000023.1 coordinate 26,799, forward strand.
ATGGGTGTTTTTGGTATTCTTTAACAATAAATGAACGTCCGAGTTCTACCGATTTTTCCAGAATTTTTGATGCTTGCGGTTTAATTTTAAATAAATCGTTAATATAAAATCCGCCAATTCCAAGTTGAGAAATAATGTCTTTTCCCATGCCAACACGGTAAGCTCCAACTATTTTTTGATTTGTTTTGTCCCAAATAAAAAGCTGTTGGTAGTATAAGTCGAATTCGTCTAAATCGATACTATTGTTAGTACCTTCTCCAATTTCTCTAAAAGTAGTTTCTCGTAAAATGCCAATTTCTTTAATTATTACAGGTATTTTAGATGTAGGAACTAAAAAAATATCGAAATTGTTTTTCGAAAAAAGTATATAATCGGCTTTTATGGAATTAATTTCATTTAAAATATCCGTTTCCAACTGGTTTTCTTGAATTTCGCTTATTTGCGATGTTTTTCTAGTTCGTTTTTTAAAAAATGGTTTAACATCAATTTTAGAATTTAGCAAATATGTTTTCATTCTTAAAAACCTGCTAAATTCATCAATAGAATTAAATTCTTTTTGTTCGTTAACAGATATTGGAGAACCAATTTTTATAGAAATAAACTTATCTTTTTTTAAAAAATCGTTGAATAACGGACTCAAAATTTTAAAAGTATTTTTATTTGTTCGATTTTGTTTTATGTTAACCGGTATTATTTGAACATTAGCTTTTTGTGCAAAAGAAATCAAAGTGCTATCCCATTTTTTATCTGTAAATTTCTTTTTTGTAAAATCGAATACATTTTCATTTTTCGATGGGAAAATACAAATAGGTCGTCCAACAATTAAGTATTGTTTTGCCAATTCAATATTAATTTCATCTATTTGTGAGTTGTTATGCCCAAAATGTATAGAAAAATCGTCAATAAGGTCTGTTCCTGTTTTTTCAAAATCGCCAATAAATTTAATATCGCTACGTATAGCTACTAAATACTTGATAAGTAGTAGTTTGTCTAAAATTCCAAGTTCGTGGTTTGCAACAATTATAAAACTTCCGAGTTGAGGTATAAATTTTTTATAGTTCGTATTTATTGAAATAGAAATGTTTTTTCGCTCAATATACGAGCTTATATAATCTTGTACAGTTGTGTCATTATTATGCACATTATTTAAATGTTTTACGGTTTCTCTAAATTCCGAAATTCTGTTTTTAGAGAGGCTTTTATAATTAATGTTTGTAAAATTTAACATTCAGTAAGTTTTAAAATGTTTCAATACAAATTAAACATACAAGTATTAACTTACTGTGTTTTTAATTAAAAAACGGTATTAATTATTTATGAAGTTTTTATAAATGAGTTAGCAATCAGGCATAGAAAAATACTTCTTCGAGACAAACTTGAAATTAAAAATTGATTTTGACAACGAAATGAGAAACAGGAAAGACAAAAAAATTATTTTTTTAGCCGACCCACGAGAAAGAAAAGCGGAAAGCCGACCAGAATTTAACAAATTACCTTTTGCCCGAAACATAAACCAAAGCTTCGCAAAATGCTAAAAAACAAATTTCTTGACACTCGGTATAGTTTTGATGGTTTAGTTTGTTAATTTTGTGTTGTAATTAATGAGGTTAGTCTAAAAAGTTATAAAGTTAAATTATTGATAATACGAGTTTTAATTCAAATTCACAATAATATATAAAGTCTTGATAATTAAATACATAGCCTATTTAATGAAAATTAAACTGACTTTTTATACCGGACTCATAAATTAAAATAATATTTCTTACAATTTCTAAACAAAGCCTAATAAACTACTGTAAATTAAACAATTAAAGCAAAACAAGTTCTTTAGCTTTGTTAATAGATTTTAGTAACCCATTAATATTTTTACCTCCGGCTGTTGCATAAAAAGCCTGGCCTCCGCCACCTCCGTTAATTTCTACGGCGGCATCTCTAACAATTTTGCTAGCGTTTATATTTTTTGATGCTACTAAATTGTCAGAAATCATAATACTTAAAAGAGGTTTTTCATTAATTTCGGCACCAATAATTAGTATTAAATTTTCAATTTCACTTTTAAGTTGATAGCTTATATCTTTTACCGATTCGGCACTATCAATTTTAATATTTTCAGCAATTAAGTTAGCCCCATTAATAGTTTGAATTTTAGTTTTAAGAAAATTTTTAATTTGTTTAGCGTTTTCTTTGTTAAATAATTCAATTTTTTTCGATAATTCGACATTATCAGAAATTAATTTTTCAATACTACCAATAATATTTTTAGAGCCTTTAAAGATGTCGGAAATATTGTTTATTGTGGTAATTTCTTTTCTAAAATAATTTTCCGCAATTTCTCCGGTAATGGCTTCAATACGTCTAATTCCGGCAGCTATTGCCGATTCAGAAGTAATTTTAATAATTCCAATATTTCCGGTAGCAGAAACATGAGTTCCACCGCATAATTCTATAGAATTTCCAAATTTTATAACTCTAACTTTGTCGCCATATTTTTCTCCAAATAATGCCATAGCACCCATTTTGTTTGCTTGTTCAATAGTAGAGTTTCTGTTTTCTTCAATTTGAAAGTTAGAGCGAATCATTGAATTTGCAATTTTTTCAATTTTTTCAATTTCATCGGCTGTAAGTTTTTGAAAATGAGAGAAATCGAAACGTAGATAATCGCTATTAACTAACGAACCTTTTTGTTCAACGTGAGTTCCTAAAACTTGGCGTAATGCGTAATGTAAAAGGTGTGTAGCCGAATGATTATTAGCAATGTTTGTTCGCAAGTACTTATCTATTACGGCTTTAAATCCCGATTCTATATTTTGTGGTAAACTTTTAGTAATATGTATTGATAAATTTAATTCTTTAACGGTATTTATAATTTGTGTTTTGTTGCCAAGACTATCTTCAATGTAGCCTTTATCCCCCACTTGTCCGCCACTTTCGGCATAAAAAGGTGTTGTATTAAATATTAATTGATAAAAAATATTACCTTTTTCAGATATTTTGCGATATTTTGTTATTTTAATATTAGTTTCAAACTGGTCGTATCCAACAAATTGGGTATTTTGCATAGGTAATAATTCTGTCCAATCGTCGGTAGTTTTTACGGCATCTTTTTTCGACCTATTTTTTTGTTCGGAAAGTGCAATTTTAAAATCGGTTTCGTTTACAGTAAAACCGTTTTCTTTAGCAATAAGTTCGGTTAAATCGTAAGGAAATCCGTAGGTATCGTAAAGTTCAAAAGCGTTGGTTCCGGAAATTTCTTTATTTTCCGATTTGGCAATTATGTTGTCAATTAATTTAATACCTGTTTCTAAAGTTCTAAAAAACGATGCTTCTTCTTCTTTTATAACTTTCTCAATAAGAGTCGATTGTTTAATAATTTCGGGAAAGGCTTTACCCATATTTTTTTGCAATTCAGGCAAAAGTTTATATATAAAAGGCTCTTTCATATTTAAGAAAGTGTAACCGTAGCGAATAGCACGACGCAAAATTCTACGAATAACATAACCTGCTCCGGTATTCGAGGGTAGCTGTCCGTCGGCAATTGAAAATGAAACAGCACGTAAGTGGTCTGCCACAACACGAAGGGCAACATCGGTTTTTTGTTCTTTTCCGTAAGTAACTTTTGCAATTTTAGCTAATTGTTGAATTATTCCTTGAAAAATATCGGTATCGTAATTTGAAAGAACGCCTTGTGTTACCATTGCTAAACGTTCAAACCCCATTCCTGTATCTACATGTTTTGCGGGTAAATTCTCTAAAATGCCATCGGCTTTTCTGTTATATTGAATAAAAACTAAATTCCAAATTTCAATTACTTGAGGGTGGTCTTTGTTAACAAGACTTGCCCCAGAAATTTTTTCTCGCTCCGAGTTTGGGCGAATATCAACATGAATTTCTGAACAAGGACCACAAGGACCTTGTGCTCCCATTTCCCAAAAGTTGTCTTTTTTATTACCATTTAATATCTGATTTTCGGGCAAAAATTTGGTCCATAAAGCATAAGCTTCGGCATCTTTTTCGGTATTATCGGTTTTGTCGCCTTCAAATATTGTAGCGTATAATCTATCTTTTTCAATTTTTAAAGTTTCGTGTAAATACTCCCATGCCCATTCAATAGCTTCTTTTTTATAATAATCGCCAAACGACCAATTACCAAGCATCTCAAACATAGTGTGATGGTATGTGTCATGTCCAACCTCTTCCAAATCGTTGTGTTTCCCAGAAACACGTAAACATTTTTGCGTGTCAGCAACTCTATTAAAAGGTTTATCAATGTTTCCTAAGAAAACATCTTTAAACTGGTTCATACCGGCATTTGTAAACATTAAAGTTGGGTCGTTTTTTATTACAAGAGGTGCAGATTCAACAATTTTATGGTTTTTACTCTCAAAAAAGTTAATGAAAGATTGGCGTAGTTCTATTGAGTTCATTAGATATGTTAAATGTTAATAGTTACTAAATTTATTTGTTTTATCTTGCAAAAATAGAATAAATATTTACTTTTGTGTGAGTTCGTATTGAAAAATTACATAATTTTAATAATTAAAAATTATGCAATTGTCTATAAAATTCGGCAATTATAATGGCAAAAATAAAGTACAAATTTGACCCACACGACTTAAGTTACAAAAAAATTGAGCTAAGTTTAAAACAACATATTGTAAAGTATGTTCCTTATTTTCTTGGTAGTTTTTTTATGGCTATTTTGCTTTATATAGCTTTTACTTATGTTTTTGATTCGCCTCGTATTAAGCAACTGAAAAGAGAAAATAGTGAAATAATTACACAATATAAATTACTGTCTATTCAAACTGATAATTTAGAAAAAGTACTCGAAGATTTACAGTTTAGAGACGATAATTTGTATAGAACTATTTTTGAGGCAGACCCTATTGATAAAAGTATAAGGGAAGCCGGAATAGGTGGGGTTGATAGGTACGAACATTTAGAGGGTTATAATTCTTCAGATATTGTTATAAACACATCAAAAAAAATAGATAAAATAACTAAACAAATGTACATTCAATCTAAATCGTACGATGAGATTGTTTCCTTAGTTAAGAATAAAGATAAAATGATGAAAAGCATTCCAGCTATAATGCCTGTAGATTTGAAAAATTTAGCAAACATTTCTAGTTATTTTGGTATGAGAATGCACCCAATTCTTAAATATATGAGAATGCACACCGGTATAGACCTTACAGCACCCGTAGGAACAAAGGTTTATGCAACCGGAGATGGTATTGTGGAAAGTACTACAAATTCACGCTCGGGATATGGAAATATTATTGTAATAAACCATGGTTTTGGTTATGATACTTTTTATGCACATTTAAGCAAAATAGTTGTACGAGATAGACAAAAAGTTACACGCGGAACTGTAATTGGTATGGTAGGAAATTCGGGCTTATCGAGTGCTCCACATTTACACTACGAAGTTAGAAAAAAAGGAATACCAATAGACCCAATAAATTTTTTCTCAAGAGATATAACACCCGAAGAATATGATGAAATGATTTTTAGATCAATTCACGAAGGTGGACAAGCAATGGACTAATTTTTTTAATAATGTTTATTTGAAACTGAATTTAAATTTGAAAATATGCCTTACAAAGAACCTAAAATTGAAAAAATATATTATACTATAAGCGAAGTAGCTAAAATGTTTAATTTAAATACTTCGAATATACGTTTTTGGGAAAAGGAGTTCGATATTTTAAAGCCTAAGAAAAATGCAAAAGGAAATAGGCTTTTTACAAAAGAAGATGTTGATAATTTGCATATTATATATTATTTAGTGAAAGAAAAAGGTATGACTTTAAGCGGTGCAAAATTAAAACTTAAAGAAAATAAAGATAATACAATAAAAAATATTGAAATTGTTAGAAAGTTACAAGCAATAAAAGAAGAATTGATGGAATTTAATAATTTGCTATAATACAAATTTAGTTGTAAAATAGTTGGCAGATACTAGAAAAACTAAAAACATAAAATATGAAACCAATATTTTTAAAAAGTGTTATTGTAATATTACTTATAGTAATATCAAATAATTTATTTGCTCAAATTGAGCCATCAGATTGTGAAACAAATGATAGTATAAAAAATACGTATATTGAAAGTGCCGCTCAATTATCAGTAAGACAATTGTATGAGGTAAATTCACCTGATACAATATTAGTGAAATTAAATGCTGAGAATATTGATACAATCCTTTCTGTATTAATAGCAATTTATAATGTGCAAAATATTCCAGAAAGAGATACAATTATCGATATTTTTCATATCTCATCAAGAGGACCAGGTATTAATAAAGTGTACATTAAAGTAGATACTACAAAATCTTGGACTGATAATTGGAAGAATATGATAACATTTACAGGAGATAGTTTAATGGATACAATTATAACAAAGTATCATTTGACTATTGATAGTTATAACGCATATTCAGGAACTGCTTCTTTTACATCTGACTTATTTTTAAATATTGAAACATTAGTTGATACAATTGAAATACACCCTGATGTTATTTATGCGGGTCAAAATCAAGGTTATCTTGACGGTTCAAATATTTATTACACAACCGAACTTGATACTCATTTTGTAAAATATGAATATGCTTGGGGAGACTGTATGTCAGGTTGTATGTGTCGAAGATTTTGGGAATTTAAAGTGTATTCTGATTGTTCGGTTGAATTTGTAAAATCATATGGTTGTGTAATACAATCAATTTCTGAATTAGAAGTTAATAACAATATTACAATGTATCCAAATCCAAATGATGGAAAGTTTAAGATAAAAGGAAAAAATATAGAGAATATTGAGATATTTAATATGTCTGGAATGAAAATTAATAATATATTACCAATAAATGGACAAGAAGAAATTATATCTATAAAACAAAATGGAACTTTTTTGGTAAAAATACTGACAAAAGAAGGTAATGTAACTAAAAAAATAATAATTGAATAATAATTTGCTAATAAACAATAAATAAGGCATTTTGGGAGTTTGGCTCGCTTGCAAGTTTATCGGTACTAAGCCCACAAAATCTTATGATTTTGTTTATTTTGACGGGTCAGAAAATTTTGTTACTTTCAACGAATGAAACGAATTGCTAACTTATTCCAAAACGCCTGTTAGCCAAACCGTTTG
>DYMG01000094.1 GCA_020721655.1 Paludibacter propionicigenes
GCACTTTTTTTTGCAGATAGAAATCCTAAAATTGTATGCCACATTACTCTAACGGAAAAGTATCCTTTAGGGTATTGCCCTTTTAGTGTAAATAAAATTAATAGAATTATTGAAGCTCCGAGTTTAAAAATATATTCGATTATTTTCGATAAATTTGGTAAAAAACCTTTGTTTTGAAGTCGTAATTTTTCGCTTGCACCAACCGATTTGCTTATTTTATCTATAAATTTAGGTTCTGTTCTATAACCATCAATATAATGGTTTACAAAAACGTTTGGGGTGTATAGAACTTTAACTCCATTGGCTTTAAAGTTAGTGAACACAAATTTGTCGTCGCCACGATAAACTAAATCGGTGTTGAAAAAGCCATATTTTGTAAAAAGCTCTTTTTTGAAAGCCATATTGCAACCAGCCGGATATTTTTTTTTAAATTCGCTTGTTTTGTCGCCGTAATCTACTTTAGAAACTACACCTTGAATGTATTTGTTCATCCATACTGGTTCTGTTCCGCTTTCGTAAATTGGAATTACTTTTCCTCCAATAGCACCGTAATTTGGGTTGTTTTTGAACGATTTTATTATGTTTTCAACGTAATCTTTTCGTGCAATAGCGTCGTCGTCGATAAATGAAATTAAATTTGCTTTAGCTTCGTTTATACCTTTGTTTCTGGCAAACGATAGTCCTTGATTTTTTTCTATAACGTAAAAAATGTTTAGTTGGGGGTTGTTTTTTATGAAGTTTAAACTAATTTCTTCTGTTTTGTCGGTAGAGTTGTTATTTACAATAATAATTTCAAATTTTTGCTTGTTTTCGGTTTGTTTAGTTAAACTTTCTAAAGCATTTGGTAGAAATTTTTCTCTGTTGTAAGTGCATATTATTACTGATAATTCGAGCATATTATTGTTTTGTTATTTTTGTTATTAGTTGTTTTAAGAAAGTGTTTGCATCGTCAGATATTTTAAATTTATATACTAATATTGTGTATATTATGCTAAAAATAAGTGATTTAACTGTCACGTTTATGTAGCTGTTTTTTAAATCGTAAGGGAAATAGTAAAATATTATAAATAATATAGTTGTCAATAATATACTAATTATGTGTTTTTTCGAAAATGGCTGCATTTTGTATTTAAAATATATAAAAAGGTATTTTATGCTTACAAAAAATAAGGTAGAAATTGTTGATGCTAAAGCAGCTCCTGTAATACCAAAAATTGGGATTAATATGTAGTTAGTTAATATAATTATAAGTAAAAATAAAATCATAAAAAATGAGAGGTATTTAAAATCTTTGCCTTGACTAATAATAGATGAGCTAACTCCAAAAATAGAATCGATAAAAAAGGAAAGAGCAATGAAAAAAATAGGGAGTTTAGCTTCAATATATTCTGGTCCTAGAACTATAATAATGTCGTTAATATTAATTGTAATGCCAAGAAAAATAAAAGCACTAACAATAGTTTGGGTTATACTGCTTTTTGTATATATGGTTTTTATTTCGTTGTAGTTCTTGTCTTTCCAAGCTTTTGCAATAATAATGGTAGAAATTTTATTTAACGAACGTGATGATAAGCCAATTAAAGAGCCAAAAAAGAATGAAATAGTGTAAACTCCGGTTTTAGATAAATCAAGAAATGAGTTAACCATGTAATTATCAATAAATTGATAGCCTGTGGCACTTAGTCCAGTAACTAAACTAACTATTGAGGTAAATAAAATTGATTTTTTTAAATCGCTTGTTAAAAATTTTAAATTTGGTTTAAAAAATAATTCGTTTTGTTGTATTAAATAAATTAAAATAGCAATTACAGGTATTGCCTGAACTGCTATGTATAGGTATAAAAACAGGTTGAAATCGATTATTTTAAAGGAGAAAAATATTATTAATATTGTTATTGCTAATCTAAGAATTAGTTCTTTGTATAGGGTTCCAATAACCGAGTTTAATAGTGCTGATGCGTAGTTGTTTAATGCTCTAAATGCAATTTCTATTATAACAATTGGTATTAGTAAGTTTATGTTTTTTATAAATTCTAATGAATTTTTATTCTGTTCTATAATTATTGGTAAAATAAAATTAAATGATATTAAAAATATTATAATTCCTATAAAAGAAGTGCCATATAGTATAAATGAAAATCCGTTATGCTGGTTTTCGTTGTTTTTAAAATATGGGAAAAGCCGAGTAGTAACTCCATTAATTCCTAATCCAAATATTTGTGCAAAAATCATTGAAAGAGAAATTAGTAAGAATAGTAAACCAATTTCGGAGGTTGTTAAAAAAATTGGGAAAAGAAGAGCTGTATTAATAAAACCAATAAATGCTCCAATGTACGAATAAATTGTGCCTTTAATTGATTGGTTTATAATAATTCCCATATTAAAATTTAACGGTTAATTTAATGTTTATTCGGCGACCTGTTAAGTAATTAGGAACGGCGTATTGTTTGCTACTAATGTCTTTTATCCAAAGGTAAGATATTGTGTTGTTTATGCCTAAAATGTTAAAAATTTCGGCAGTAATCCAAATATTATTGAATTTTTTGAATAAGTTGTTGTCGTTTAAGTTTGTGTTTTCGTCAATTAATATTTTTGTAAACCCTAAATCAACGCGTTTGTAAGATGGCATTCGTAGTGTTTGTTGGTATTTTTCCGAATTTGGTGGACCAACGCTTAGTCCTGAGCCAAAAACTAAGTTTAAATGAGCTTTCCACGATTGAAAGCTTGGTAAGTAGTCTTGAAAAAACAGCCCGAAATTGAACAGTTGGTCTGATGGGCGGGGAATGTATCCGTGATTATCATTATCAATATCTTCTTCGGTTTTCATAAATGAAACGCTAACCCAGCTATCGGTTCCGGGAACAAATTCGCCGTTTACTTTTAAATCTATTCCGGTAGCATAGCCGTGAGCGTTATTGTTTGCGAGGTATTTAATGCGAACATTATCAACAATATAAGGGTTTAGGTTTTGCAGTATTTTGTAATATATTTCTGTTATAAACTTAAACGGACGATTCCAAATTTTGAAATTGTAATCGCTACCAACTACAAAATGAATTGCTTTTTGCGATTTTACATCTAAATTAAGTTGTCCTGAAAGGTTTCTGTATTCTTTGTAAAATGGTGGTTGGTAGTAAATTCCGGTGGCTAAACGGAATACAATATCTTTTTTCCAGTTTGGGATAATAGAAAAACTTATTCTAGGGCTTGTTAGAAATTCGTTGTTTAGGTTGGCGTATAAAAATCTAACACCAATGTTTGTATTAAATTGGGTTTCTCCTTTTTTAAAATTATACGAGTTTTGAATGTATGCCGAATAATTGTTTGCAAAAAGATTGTTTTTAGAGTTTATACTTCTGTAAAGTGAAATTGAGTTTGGGTTATAGCCTGCGGTATCGGCAAATGGGAGCGAGTATCCGGCAGAGTCTTGCAGTTCCCATTCGTTTAAGACATCGAAAATGTTTTGATTTTCGAATTTAATTCCCCAGTTTATTGTGTTGTTTTTTATTTTTTTTTCGCCTTTGTGTTCTATGTTGTAAACATTTGCATAAAATTTATTTCTTGCGTGTGTAAGCGACGAGCCTATTCCTATGTTCATTATTGAGTCGCCAAAGGTTTCTGAACCTAAATTTTTGTCTAATTCATTTAGGTAGTATTGACCTAAAATATCGTAAGTTTCGCTTTCTTTTGTTGTAAATGTTGATGCCGTAAATTTTAAACTTGTGTTGTCGTTTGGTTTGTATGTTGTAGATAATGAGTGTGTTGTTGTTTCAAATTTGTCGGCTTCTTGACCATCAAAATATATTTTCAGACCTAAAGCTTCGTTTACAGTTCCAAAGCTTGTTTCTCTGTTAACTGGAATAAAATTGTATGTGTTGTTGTTGTAATTACCTAAGTATGAAATGCTTAAATTTTCGGTAAAGCTGTATTGTATGTACGATTGAATATCGAAAAAACGTGGATTGTAATCGCCTTTTGTGTCTAAAGTGTTAAGTAAGTACGAGTTAGCTTTGTAACGTGAGCCAACTAAATATGTTAGTTTGTGGTTTTTTGACGAACCTTCTAAATGTGCTGTGGCTCCAAGTAATCCGCCAGAGAACGAGCCTCCAAATTTGTTTGGTTCTTTGTATTTTATGTCTAAAACAGACGACATTTTATCGCCGTACATTGCTTCAAAGCCACCTGCCGAAAATTCTACTGATTTTACTAAATCGGGGTTTATAAAACTTAAGCCTTCTTGTTCTCCAGATTTTACTAATTGTGGTCTGTAAACTTGTGTTTCGTTTACGTAAACTAAATTTTCGTCGAAATTTCCGCCTCTAACGGTATATTGAGAGCTTAGTTCGTTGTTCGATGATACTCCGGGTAATGTTTTTATTAGAGATTCTATTCCACTTCCTGTGCTTGGGATTATTTCGTATTTTTTCGAGTCTAAGCGTGTTATTCCTCTAATTCGTTTTTCTTGGTCTTCTACATTTACATCGCCTAATATTGTGTAGTTTGTTTCTAATGAGAGGTTTAGTGTTTTTGTTTCGCCATATTTTAGTTTTAAAACAATGGTGTCTGAAACAAATTCGATATGCGAAATTATTATTGAAATGTTTTGGTTTGCTGGAATTTTTATTTCAAATTTTCCAAATTGATTTGTTGATGTTCCTTTGTTTACATCTTTTATTAAAATATTTGCAAATTCTATTGGTGTTCCAATTTTGTTTTTTAGAGTGCCTTTTATTGTTGCTAATTCTTGTGAGTAACTATTTATGAATGATAATATTATACTTATTGTAATTGCTTTTTTTATCATATTAAAAAATAAAATTTTATTCTAATTAACGAATAAATTTGAGGTTAAGTATTCGCTTTTGTTTTAATTTTTCTAATAAATCCGATTATAACAAATACTATTGAAATATAGACTAAACTCCATTTTAGCGATGTGGAAAAGCTCGCAATTCTAATAATTGATGTGTCTAAATTTGGAAATTGTAGTGTTGAAATGAAAAGTAATATGTTTTCTAAGTAGTCGAAATAAGCCGCAATTATTGGTATTAGAATTATCGATACTGTTTTTGTTTTGGAAAAAAGTCTGTACAAAATGCTTGAAAGACTTAATGAATATATTATTGGATAAATGGTATCAATAATTTGAATTTTATTGTAAGTAAGTATTCCGCTTTTTCCATAAGTTGTAAAATAGCTAATTACATCGGCTTTTTTGTAAGAAAATTTGGTGTCTAATATTGATATTCCTGTTAATGTTTTTATATAGTCTGTTGCAAAAAACATTAAAACTGAAAAAAGTATTAGTAAAACTATTAGTCCTACCAAATATTTTATTTTTGAACTTCTAATTATAATTCGTAATAATATGGTTTTCATTGGTTTAATTAATGTTTTTTATTTGGGTTGAAATTGTATAAACATCGGTAAGTAGTGAATTTTTATTGTGCAATTTATCTAATAGTTTAATGTATAGGTCTTTCCATCCTTTGTATAAAAAATCTGATAAGTAATTGTTGTGCCAATTTATTATTAAAACTCCATTAAATTTTTCAATTTCTTTTATTATGTTTTCAATTCTGCTAAGTACTTTGTCGTGGCTAATATTCATAAATCTTTTGTCGAAAAGTGTAACGTCCATAATGTTTAGTGGAATTTCTAGTATTTTAGATTGTTTATCGTTTTCAAAATTGTATAAGTAAAATGGTAAGCAAAATGAGTTTCTAAAGCCTATGTGTTCTGTAAATCCTAATGTTGAGTCGGTGTTTAAATTGTTTACTTCTAAGGTGTTCCTGGTTGTTTCTGGTCTAAAAATTAAGAAATGAAATCTACAAGATTGTGGGTTGTATTTGGCTAATTTTGTAATTTCAGTTTTTAGGCTGCTACAATTTTTATGTGTGCAAATGCTAGGGTGAATTCCTATTTCAAAGCCTTCACTTTCAATGAATTCTAAGTATGGTGCAATGTCTTTAATAGTGTAATCGGCGTTATCGTAGCCTTTTTCCGATTTTTTATTGTTCGGAAGAATAAAAAATGTTGATTTGGCATTATATTTTTTCTCAATGTTTATAATTTCTTTAAAATTTAGCCACGATTTGGTTTGTGTTATCTTTTTTATTGGAATATTTATTGTTGAAACTATATTGCTTGTGAAAATATTTTTTAATCCGTTTGCTGTCCAAGGTGTGCGAATGTAGTCTATGTCGTGTGTTAGGCAGGTTGCAAATTTGAATTTACCCCAAATATTTGTTTCAATTTTTTTGTTATAGGCTTTTTCTATTGCAGTTTTTAGTATGTTAAAGTAGTAATTTACAACAGGAATTTCTGTTATTTTTAATTTATGTTGAATGCTGTTTTTGTAGAGTATTCTGCCTAATTCGTCTTTTTCTTCGGCAACTGTTTCGCTGTAACCGCTTAGTAAATAGAACGATGATGCTATTATGTCGTAATTTATTATAATGTTTCCATCAATTTCTTCAAAAATTTCTTTTTCGGTATTTCTGTCGAATAGAAATGGAATATCGGTGTTTAGCCATTTTTTATAAACTACATTTTTGTAGTTTATATCAAAGTTATCGTTAAAAATATAAATTAATTCCGATTGTTTTATCTGAATTTTAGATTCTAAATTTATTCCGTAGTGTATATCTATTTTACTTCTATCAATTTTATGATATGTAAAAAAGGTGTTTAAAATATATTTTGTTTTGTTTTCCATAACAACCCATAAAAGTATAAAACAAATGAATAAATTACAATGAATAAATTGATTTTTATTTTCTTTTATTATAAGTTTTTACTGATTTTGAATTGCTTTCTTTTTTCTTTTTTGTAGCAAAGAATTCTTGTTTTTTTCGTATTTTTTCTTTTTCAAATTCTTTTCTTTCGCTTTCTGTCATTACTTTATCTGTTTGCGGAAAGGGATTTTCTTTAACAATTGGAATTTTTTGATTTATAAGTTTTTCAATATCTTTAATAAATATATTTTCCTCTGGTTCGCAAAAAGATATAGCGGTTCCGTCTTCTCCGGCTCTGCCCGAGCGTCCAATTCGGTGAACGTATGTTTCAGAAATGTTGGGAATATCGTAGTTAATAACGTATTTAAGCTTGTCAATGTCAATTCCTCGTGCAGCTATATCGGTTGCAACAAGCACTCTTATTTCCTTGTCTTTAAATTGCGATAATGCTTTTTGTCTGTGGTTTTGTGCTTTGTTGCCGTGAATAGCAGCAGTTTTAATGTTTTTTGTAGCAAGGCTTCTTACTATTTTATCGGCACCGTGTTTTGTTCTGGTAAAAACTAATACTTGGTCTATTTTTTTATCGTTAAGTATGTGTAAAAGTAGTTCGTTTTTGTTGTTTTTGTTTGTGTAGTAAAGCAATTGTTTTATTGTTTCGGCGGTAGATGAAACCGGACTTACCTCAACTTTTTTAGGGTTGTTTAGTATTTTTTTAGATAATTCAACAATATTATCGGGCATTGTTGCAGAAAAAAATAGCGATTGACGTTTTGTTGGTAATTTGGCAATTATTTTCTTTATATCGTGAATAAAGCCCATATCAAGCATTCTATCGGCTTCGTCTAGTACAAAATATTGAATGTCTTTAAGATGAATAAAGCCTTGATCAATTAAATCTAAAAGGCGACCGGGTGTTGCAATAAGTATGTCAACGCCTTTGCGAATGGCTTCTGTTTGTTTTCCTTGTGTAACTCCGCCAAAAATAACGGTGTTTTTTAATTGTGTATATTTTCCGTAAGTAGTAAAACTTTCGCCAATTTGAATTGCTAATTCACGTGTTGGTGTTATTATTAATACTTTTATTTTGTTTGAATGGTTGTTGTTTTGTCTATCAACAAACAAATGTTGTAAAATAGGGATAGCGAAAGCTGCGGTTTTTCCTGTTCCTGTTTGTGCACTTCCTAATACATCGTTTCTGTTTAATATTAGAGGAATAGCTTTTTCTTGAATTGGAGTAGGTTCGGTATATTTTTCTTCGTTTAGTGATTTTAATATTGGTTCTATAATTTTTAAGTCTTTAAATTGCATTATTGGTTATTTTTGTTGATGATGCTAAATTTTTTGCAAAGGTAGTATAATATTGTTAAAAAGGCTAATGTGGAAATATATACTTTATAGCGAGGTCAGTCTGAAAAGTTATAAAGTTGAAAGTTTATAAAGTTAAATTATTGATAATAAGAGTTTTAATTCAAATTTACAATAATATATAAAGTCTTGATAGTTAAATACATAGCCTATTTAATGAAAATTAAACTGACTTTTTATACCGGACTCATTTATTATTTTAAAGGTTAAAATTCAGGTTAATTATTTTAATTTTTCGATTTGTTCTTTAGAAAGACTAGTTAAATCGGAAATATCATTAATACTCATTCCTTTTAGCAGGCATTTTTTTGCAATTTCATTTTTTTCGTTCAATTGTTTTTCTTCTTGCACTTTTCGTTCTTCTTCTCGTCCTTCTTCTCGTCCTCTCATTTCGCCAACTTTATAATTCGACAT
>DYMG01000095.1 GCA_020721655.1 Paludibacter propionicigenes
TTATATTTATTTTACAAAATTACAAAAAATATAATACAAATAAGTTTTAACTATAAAAATTAACTTTTTATTAACTATTTAACAACTCTCTATCAATAATATACGTGAATTTTTATTTGAGGTTTATAAATACTACTTTTGTAACATAATAGTTTAAATGAAAGAGGGAGTTGTAATAAAATCTACAGGGAGTTGGTACATAGTTAAAACTTCTGATAAAAATGAATATAATTGTAAAATTAAGGGGCAATTTCGCATAAAAGGCATTAAAAGCACTAATCCTATAGCGGTAGGCGATTATGTTTATTTCTCTTTCGATGAAAATGAAAAAATAGGTGTAATAACCAAAATAAAAGAACGGAAAAATTATATTGTTCGCAAATCGGTAAATTTATCGAAACAATTGCACATTATTGCCACAAATATTGATGTTGCTTTTCTAATGGTAACAATAAAAGAACCCGAAACAAGCACAGAATTTATTGATAGAGTTTTAGTAACGTCGCAAGCATACAAAATATTAACTATTTTGCTTTTCAATAAAATAGATATTCTTTCGGAAAAAGATTTAGAAAAATTAGAATATTATAAACTTATTTATTCAATTGCCGGGTATAAATGTGTAGAAATTTCTTTAAAAAACAGAGTAAATCTTGATATTGTTAAGCAAGAAATGCAAGGCAAAACATCTGTAATTGTTGGGCATTCGGGTGTTGGAAAATCAACATTAATAAATACTATTGATTATGGTAATAAAGCTAAAGTTTCAGAAATTTCGGAATATCACAAATCGGGAAAACACACAACAACTTTTGCCGAAATGCACGAACTTAGTTTTGGCGGCTACTATATTGATACTCCGGGAATTAAGGGTTTTGGATTATTTGATTTCGACAAATTAGATTTACATAAGTATTTTCCCGAAATTTTTGAATTAAGCAAACAATGCAAGTATAGTAATTGTACACATATTCACGAACCCGATTGTGCTGTAAAAAAAGCATTAGAAAATAACGAATTAAGCCAAGAAAGATATTATAATTATGTTAATATTTTTACCGATGGCGATGAGAAACATAGAAGTAATTAACAATGAGTGCAATATAAAAAGGTTGTTTTATTTTAGATTAGACCTAACAGGTTTTTGTTAATCGCTTATAATACTATTAAGATGGTTGAATTTTGCGAAATTAAACCTGTTAGGTGGCAGGGCAACCACACACTTTTTTTAACAGTGCAAACTCATACTTTAACATTTAAAACTTTTAATAAATATTCCTGATTCCAGCCAGCTTTAACCCGCATTATTCACAGCAATAATTTTTCTCACTAAAATTATATTTGAGGTCAATCTAAAAAGTTATAAAGTTGAAAGTTTATAAAGTTAATTTATTGATAATAAGAGTTTTAATTCAAATTTACAATAATACATAAAGTCCTGATAATTAAATATATAACCTATTTAGTGGAAATTAAACTGACTTTTTATACCGGACTCAATAATTATTTATAATTTTACAATATAAAAATTAGCAAAATGAAAAAAATAATTAAAACATCAATTATTGTAATATTTTTATCAGTAATTGGTTTGTATTCTTGCAAAAAAGAATACTTTGAATTCGATAAAATGAGAAAAGAAAAATGGCAAAATGTGAATATGCAACTGCCCGTAGTAAACACATCTCTCGTTCTTCGAGACATTTTAAAAGATTACGATAACGAAGAACTTTTTGTTGTTGACGATGAGGGCTTTTTATCTCTCATATACAACCAAACAGCATTCACAAAATATGCTAAAGATTTAATAATATTAAATGATTTAGACCTTCCAACAGATAATTTAGCAGGAAATACAATAAGCGGGACAAACATTACAATTACAAACAACCAAAATTTTCAATCTTTTACAGGGGCGCAACTAAACAATATAATTTATGACAGTCTAACAATTTCAATATCTGTAACAAACTCAATGACAACAACAGGAACACTAATAGTACAGTTTCCTGGACTAACAAAAAATGGCTCAATGGCTCAAATTTTCATTACAAATTTTAGCGGAACAACAACTCAATTATACACAGGATACACATTAGATTTAGCCACAAACGGACCAAATAACATACAATATAATTATATATTCGATGGTTGTAGTGGTTCTGTAGCTCAATCAACAAACCTTACCGTAAGCTTAAAAAATCAAGACTACAAACTAATTAACGGATTTGTAGGCAATCAGGCATTAGATTTACCATTAGACTCGATAAATGTAAAAATATTTGACAAAAAATTTGAAGGTCAATTATATTTTCAAAATCCAAAAATCCAGTTTTTAATGGAAAACTCTTTTGGAGCACCAATAAAAATTCAATTAGACAATATTTCAAGTAAAGATTACGACAACGTATATTCTCCAATATATGCACTTAATTTTCTAAAAAATCCGGTAAATTACCCAACAATAGTAGGACAATTAGCAAAAGATTCAATGCTTTTCGATACCATTTCTGCACCTTGGATACGAGACTTTATTACATATAAACCTAAATATATATTTTTCGACGCTTTAGCAGAAATAAATCCAGATGGTGCAATAGGAAACAATTTTATATTGGACACCTCTAATTTTAAACTAAATATGAGATTTATACTTCCTCTTTGGGGACGTGCCGAATACCCAACACTTATTGACACTACTAAATTAGATATGGCAAAAGACTATAAAAAATTAGACGAAATAACATACCTAAAATTCCGACTCGATATTAATAACGGAATGGCAACAGAAATAAGGGTTCAAGCATATTTTATAGACACAAATGGAGTTGCTCAAGACTCCCTATTTTTAAACCGAAGTCAATGGATTGTTGTTGATGGTGGCATAACTAATGGCGATGGCAGAGTTGTACAAAAAACAAGAAAAATAACCGAAATAATTTACGACAGAGCAAAAATAAACAAATTAGAACATGTTTCCGACGTTGTTTACGTTGTAGAAGTTAGAACCGATGGGATAGAACAACATAAATTAGTTAAATTTTACGCTAGCGATGCGGTAGATATTAAAATGGGTATCCACGTTAAAGGTGCTACCGATTTCGATTTTACAATTTACGAAGACGATACTACATCAACAAACTAACTAATTATTTAAAATTATTATCATGAAATTAAAAATATCAATAATATTAGCGATACTTTCAGTAAGCATATTTGCTCAGCAAAATAACACAATGTTTTATATGCACCGCTTACCACAAGCAAGTTTACTAAACCCTGCAATACAACCAGAATGTAAACTTACATTTAGTGGCATTATAATACCGGTTAGCGGACAACTATTCCCAGCTACACACACAAGTATAGGTAGTACAGGCTTTGCATATCAAGATATGATTCAATACAACTCAGTTCTTGATTCTCTAATGATGCCTACATCGAAAGGCTTCGACTACAAACAACTTTTAGATAAACTTAAAAAAGTAAACTTTGTAACATTAGAAGAACATATAGACATACTAAGTATTGGCTACAAATGGAAAAACGATTGGCGTTTTACATTTAACATTGCTACAAAAATAGAAGCACGTGCTAATTTCTCTAAAGATATAGTGCAATTTATGTCTGATGGAGGAAATGGAGATAGCTTTTCTGGAGAGACAGCACAAATGGGAAAATTTGGTATAACTGCAACACATTGGAACGAAATAGGAATAGGAGCATCAAAAAAAATAAACAGCAAATTTACCGTAGGTGCACGTGCAAAAATTTTATTTGGAACTGTAAATATTTGGTCTAAAAAAACAGACTTTACTTGGAATACAAATGCAACAGACTATTCCTATAACTTCAATGCCGATATGGAAGTGCGAACATCACAACCATTCTACCAAATAGATAAATTTTACTACGATTACGATGCCGATTCAATGGTTTTTGAAGGAACAGAACTGTCGCCAAAACCTAAAAACATAGCACTAACATTAGAAAACCCAGGTGCTGGTTTAGATTTAGGCGTAGATTACATATTTAACGATAAGATTAACATATACGCTAGCTTAATTGATTTCGGGTTTATTCGTTGGAACTCTAATGTAAACACATTTGTTGTAAAAGGAGATTACACTTTCGATGGTTACGACCCACAACCTTATGCAACCGAAAACGATAGTATTATTGATGAGCATAACACCGAAATGAAGCAAGAAATAATAAACATTTTTATGCCAGAACAACAAGTCGACCACTATTACTCGTTTTTAACCCCTAAAATAACAGTTGGAGGTACATATAAATTTCACGAAAAAATATCAGCCGGATTACTATACAGAGCCGAAATTTATCAAAACAGAATACACTCTTCAGTAACAATATCAGCCAATTCAAACCTAACAAAGTGGTTTAGCGGATACCTTTCATACTCTGTAATAAACAACTCGTACACTAATTTAGGAATTGGTTTAGTTGCAAAAGGAAGTATTTTTCAGTTTTTTGCAGTTACCGACAATGTTTTTGGATATTTTTGGCCAAACAATACAAGAATAGTTAACGGACGTTTAGGTATTAACTTAGTTTTTGGTTGCAAAAAACAAAACACCCAAACACTTATTGGAAAATCTCAATTATAAAAAATAATAATCTACAAAAAAAGAGCGTTACATTTTGTCGTAACGCTCTTTTTTTATAATATTAAAAAAAATTATAAACAAATGAAATTAAAGGCAGTTATTATTGATGATGAAAAAGATGCAATAGAAACACTTAGCATTGTAGTTGAAGAGTTTTGTGAAAACGTTGAAATAGTAGGCTCGGCAAGCACAATAAAAAACGCAATATATACAGTTTTAGAAAAAAAACCAGATATTGTATTTTTAGATATAGAAATGCCCGAAATGAATGGCTTCGATTTATTAAAACTACTACCAACCGATACATTTTCAACAATATTCGTAACAGCATACAACAAATATGCAATAGAAGCATTTAAGGTTAACGCAATAGACTACATACTTAAACCAGTAAATATAAACGAATTAAAATTAGCAATTAAAAAAGTTACAAACAACTCAAAAAAAATAAACGAAACCGATATTGAAAACATAATTAAACAAATTAATAACAACACCAAAATACAAATAGCATCAATAGATGGTATAGAATACATAGATACAAAAGATATAATTTATATATCTGCCGATAAAAGTTATGCAATTATTCATTTAGAAAATAGAACCATTATTTCGTCAAAAAATTTAAAACAGTTTGAAGAAAAAATTTCAAATAAATTCTTTTATAGGATACATAACTCATATTTTATTAATCTAAACAATGTAATAAAACTTAGTTATAAAGATGGAGCAAAAATTCAAATGTCAAATGGGCAAGAAATACCAATTTCAAGACAAAAACGACAAGATTTCTTAAAAATAATGGAAACATTATTTGGCTAAAATTTAAGACTATAAATTATACCAAAATTACTTATAAACACACAATTGTTTAAAAGACAAAAACAAAACACAACATTCACATAACTAATCAAATAACACAACATTTAATTAATGTTAATTATGTGTTAAAAAAAGAATAAACATCAATAAACACAACATTTTTATAGGTAAATAATTAATTTATTAACAAGCCTGTTAATAATTCAATTTCAATATTTCTTGTTATAATCACTATCTTGCAAATGCAAAAATAGACAAAGAGTCGGTATAAAATATTAAAATTATGTATCAGAAAACAATGACAATAGCAGAAAAAGAAAAAACAATGAGCGAAAGAAAAATTTACACCAGAGATGAAGCCGTAAGTGCATCTATAAAATATTTTAAAGGCGACGAGTTAGCCGCAAATGTTTGGGTAAACAAATACGCTTTAAAAGATTCTGCAGGGAATTTATTCGAAAAAACTCCCGACGATATGCACCGCCGTATTGCACAAGAAATACATAGAATTGAGTTAAAATACCAAAACCCTATGAGCGAAGAAACTATTTTTAATCTATTAAAAGATTTTAAATACATAATTCCTCAAGGTGGACCAATGTCGGGAATTGGCAATAACGAACAAATTGTTTCACTATCAAATTGTTTTGTTATCGGTAACGAAGGCGATTCAGATTCTTATGGTGGAATATTAAAAGTTGACCAAGAACAAGTGCAACTTATGAAACGCAGAGGTGGCGTTGGACACGACCTTTCTCACATAAGACCAAAAGGTAGCCCTGTAAAAAATTCAGCACTTACATCAACCGGAATAGTACCTTTTATGGAAAGGTACTCAAACTCAACAAGAGAAGTAGCACAAGATGGGCGTAGAGGAGCACTTATGCTTAGTGTTTCATCAAAACACCCCGATGCAGAAGACTTTATTGATGCCAAAATTGATGGTACTAAAGTTACTGGTGCAAACGTATCTATAAAAATAGACGATGCATTTATGAATGCTGCAATTAACGAAAAAGTTTACACACAACAATGGCCCATAGAATCGGAAAACCCAGTAGTTACAAAAACTGTTGATGCTAAAAAAATATGGGACAAAGTAGTTCATAATGCATGGAAATCTGCCGAACCCGGAATACTATTTTGGGACACTATAATAAAGGAATCTGTTGCTGATTGCTACGCCGATTTAGGGTATAAAACCGTTTCAACAAACCCTTGTGGTGAAATTCCACTATGCCCTTACGATAGCTGCCGCTTACTTGCCATAAATCTTTACAGTTACGTTGACCAACCTTTTACAAAAACAGCAAAATTCGATTTCGAACTTTTTAAAGAACACGTTGGTTATGCCCAAAGAATAATGGACGATATTATAGACCTAGAAATTGAAAAAATTGACGGAATTCTCGATAAAATTGGCACAGACCCAGAAGATTTAGAAATTAAACGTGTTGAACGCAGATTATGGGAAAACATAAAACGTAAAGCACAAGAAGGACGAAGAACCGGAGTTGGAATTACAGCCGAAGGTGATATGATTGCCGCACTAAACTTAAGATATGGAACCGACGACGCTTTAGATTTTTCAGTAGAAGTACACAAAACATTAGCATTAAGTGCATACCGTTCATCTGTAGAAATGGCAAAAGAACGAGGCGAATTTCCAATATACCAAACAGATAGAGAATTAAACAACCCATACATCAATAGATTAAAAGAAGCCGACCCAGAATTATACAAAGAAATGGCTCGATACGGCAGAAGAAACATATCGTTACTTACTGTTGCACCAACAGGAACAACAAGTTTAATGACTCAAACAACCTCAGGAATAGAACCCGTATTTTTACCAGTTTACAAACGTAGAAGAAAAGTAAACCCTAACGATAAAGGTGCTAAAGTAGATTTTGTTGACGAAGTTGGCGACTCTTGGGAAACATATAATGTTTTTCATCACAAATTTATAACTTGGATGGAAGCAAATGGACACGATTCTTCGCAAATGGAAACAATGGATAGCAAAATCATTGACCAACTTGTTGAGCAATCTCCATATTACAAAGCAACATCAAACGATGTAGATTGGGTTGCAAAAGTTAAAATGCAAGGAGCAATACAAAAATGGGTTGACCACTCAATTTCTGTTACCGTAAACCTACCTGAAACAGTTAGCGAAGATGTTGTAGCTAAAGTTTACCAAACAGCTTGGGAAAGCGGTTGTAAAGGCATTACAGTTTACAGAGATGGCTCTCGTTCTGGAGTTCTAATTGCAAAAGACAAAAAGAAAACAGCAGAGACAAAAAAATTAGAAGCAAAAAAACGCCCATCTATTTTAGATGCAGAAGTTGTGCGTTTTAAAAACAATAACGAAGAATGGATTGCTTTTGTAGGTTTAATGGAAGACCAACCATACGAAATATTTACTGGAATTATTGAAGAAGATGTACTATATATACCAAAAAACATTACAAACGGTATAATTATAAAAACAAAAAACGAAGACGGAACAAAACGATACGACTTTCAATATAAAGATAAACACGGATATCCAGCAACATTTTCTGGTTTAAACAGACTCTTCGACAAAGAATACTGGAATTACGCAAAACTAATTTCCGGAATACTACGTCACGGAATGCCAATACCCGATGTGGTTAATTTAATATCATCATTACAATTAGATAGCGAAACAATAAACTCTTGGAAAGTAGGAGTAGAACGTGCACTTAAAAAATTTATTAAAGACGGAACACAAGCAAAACCTGGCGTAGAATGTCCAGAATGTAATCATACCGACACACTTATTTACCAAGATGGTTGCGTTGTTTGTAGCAACTGTGGATATTCTAAATGTGGATAAAAATTAAGTCTTTCAAAAAAAAGAGAATGGTATTTTTATCATTCTCTTTTTTATTATCGGCAAATAAACGGGACACATTTATTTTAAGGGGATTAGGCGAAAAGTTTTTCCAATCTAAACAAG
>DYMG01000096.1 GCA_020721655.1 Paludibacter propionicigenes
TTAAAAACGGGAAAAAACAAGAAAAATTACTTTTCTTTTAATTTTTCTTGTTGTAAAACCCCGTTTTTTTGTGTAAATAGTGCTGTGCGAAACTTTTTTTTAGCCTTGCGGATTTAAGGTTTAATCTAAAACAACTATTTTTTCAATTTTGTCGCCTTGACGAATTTTATCTATAACATCTAAACCTTCGCAAACTTTGCCAAAGCAAGTGTGTACACCGTCTAAATGAGATGTGTTGTTACGGCTGTGGCAAATAAAAAACTGAGAACCACCTGTGTTTTTTCCGGCATGAGCCATTGAAAGTACACCTCTATCGTGATATTGGTTTCCGCCTTTAGTTTCGCAATTAATTTTGTATCCCGGTCCACCAGTTCCGTCGCCTTTTGGACAACCACCTTGAATTACAAAATCTGGAATAACTCTATGAAATGTTAATCCGTCGTAAAAACCGTCTTTAGATAGTTTTACGAAATTATCTACTGTGTTAGGAGCGTCGTTTTCGTAAAATTCTACTTTCATTAAACCTTTATCGGTATAAATTTCTGCTTTTTTCATTATCAAAATATTTAATTATTATTCTACTTTATATTTATGTAAAAAATTGTTTATGTTATGGTTACTTCCGTAAAGAACCATAATTTCGCCTTCTTTTAATACTGTTTTGGCGTTTGCAATACCTTGAACTTTAGTAATTTTTTTTATTTGTCCTATTAAGTTTTTTTCTTCAACAAATTTAAGTGTTGTAAGTACTATTACTTCATAGTTTTTGTTAAAACCTATTTCTTCAATTGTTTTGCCAATCATTTGTTTTTATAATTTTTTGTAACATTTTTAAAATAATATTATTAATTGGATGTTCAATTTAGCCAAAAAGTATAAATTCGACTGCAAAGTTAATACTATTATTGGTATCTGATAAATAATATTGTTTATTATTTGTTGTTTACAGTTTTTGCTTCTAAACTTTTGGTAAGATGGCTCATAGCTTAAAATCTCGTACAGATACTTGAAAATAGCCGAATTAGATAAAGTTGCAAATTGAATTTGCTCAGGATATTTGTTATAGTAAAAACTAATACGTTTTTTCAGAAATTAATTTTCCTGTTTCGTCCCACATTTTCCAAGTGCTGGTTTTTTTACCGTTTTCGTAATACATTTCAAAACGCAATATGCCGTTATCGTCCCAAACAAGCCATTTTCCATTTTTTTTGCCAACTAAATAATTTGCTTCGGCAATTTTAATGTTTTTTGCGTTAAATGTTTGCCAAAGCCCGTCGTTTATATTTAATTTATAATTTCGTTTTTCGTTTATTGAGCCATCTTCAAAGTAAATTGTAATTTCTCCATCTTTCATTCCGTTTGTGATGTGCATTTCTACTTTTTTTTGCCCATTTGCATAGTATTCTAAGTAGTTTCCAGAATAGACTGTCCCGTTGGTTGCATAAAATAAGCCATCGCTACCTTCGTTTATTTGTGCGAAAACTATTGTTGAAGTTATTATTGAAAGTATTAAAAATATATTTTTCATTTTTGTTGAGTATTTAATTACTAAATTATATATAATTATTGTGTTTGCTTTAAATAAAGCCAAAAAATTGTTCAAAATTATTAAAATAAAAAATCCCATCTATAAATAGTGGGATTTACAACAAAATATTTGAAAAATATTATTGATTAATATTTTTTAGTTCAATTTGTATTGAGTTTGCGTCTGATTTTAAATTTACTTTTTGCAAACTGTTTGCTTTGTAAGAAATATAGTCAACGTTAATGTTGTATTCTCCGGTAGCAATAGAATTGAAAGAAAAGTTTCCGTCAAAATCGGTGTAAACAACTTGGTTTGTGCCTTCAATTTCAACTTTAACACCTGTTAGTGCTTCGCCGGTAGCTTGGTCAATTATTTTACCAGTTAGCATTGTTGATGCTGGTGTAGCTTGGTTGTTTGTTTTTGTGTTGTTTTCGTTATCGTTGTTTGCAAACATTAAATTTGCTCCTAAAACGAATGCTAAAACTATAATTAATCTTTTCATTTTTATCATTTTTAATTATAATACAAATTTAATTTGGTAAGATTAACTAATAATTTCTGTAATGTTAAATAATTGTTAATATTACATTAGTTTTATGATTATTGATAATTCAAAAATTTTGTCATAAAATCCCAAATTATTTGGAATTTCTATCAAAGAACGTTTTTTCAGAGATTATTTAAAATTTGTACGACAAAATTAAGTTAAATTCTCTTCCCCAGCCATAATCGTCAAAAAAGTACTCTTTTCCGTTATATTCATATATGTTAGTTTCTCTATCGTTTAAAATGTTTTTAACCTCAAAAGTTATTACGAACGATTTTTTTAGTGTTTTACTAATATTAAAAATTAAATCGTTCGACGATTTTTGATAAATATCTGGAATTCCGTTTGGATTTATAATAGCTAATTTTTTTGCATTATAGGTGAAACTTACGTTTGCCGACAATCCAATGCTATCGTTATCATAAGAAAGTGTTGTATTAAAAATCCAAGGAGATTGTTCAAACATTTCTCTTTTATCAGAATAATTTGGGTCGTAGTAACGCTTACTTTCAAGTTCTTGTTCGTCAATAGAAACTTGCGAATAAATATAAGTTAAATTAGCACGATAAGTTATATTTTTTAATTTTGAGATAAAATCTAATTTTTTTGAAAACTCTGTTTCTGCTCCATACAAACTTGCATAATCGACATTTCGCCAAGTAATTTCGGGGTTTTGAGCTTTAGTATTAAAAGTTTTTTCAATAGGATTTTTAAATTTTTTGAAAAAACCGCCAAATGAAAAAAGTTCTCCGGGATTAAAATATTTTTCAAATCTAAAATCAATATTATCTATTATTGTTTCTTTTAACAAAGGATTTCCAATAATAACATCACCAACTTTATTTATCATTTCAACTGTCGATTTTTCTCTAAAAGAAGGTCGTGCAACGGTTTTGTTATATGCTATTCGCAAGTTTATATTTTCTATTGGCGAGTATGTTAAATTAAACGATGGCAAAATATTTATTGTATCAATAATTCCTTTACCAGTCTCATTTTCATAGTATTGGTCAATGCTATTAGTTTCCATATATAATTTTTCCAACCTTGCACCAAAAACAACTCTAAATTTTTCGAAAAATGGAATATCTGCCATTAAATAGCCCGATGTTATGCTTTGTTTGCCAATATAGCTGTTTTTATTGTCGTCTTTTTCTGAGTTTTGAACAAACAAACCATTAGCTGCATTTATATTGCTTTCTGCAAAGTAATCGTTTATTGTTGTGTATTGTTTTCCTATTGCTTCGGTAAAATTATATGTGTTTTGATAGTATGTTCTATATTTGTTGGTATAAGTTCCGCCAAAATTAAATTTAGATTTTGCTCCTAAAACTCTAAAAGGATATTCTAAATCTAAGCGTGCAAAAATGTTGTTTTCGTTCATATTTCGATAAAATCTTTGTGGACTTGAGTAAGATGATTTATCGACTGAATAAGTTGTGTCGTTTCCAAAAACATCTACATCGTTTGTTAAAAATCGGGAATCTGGCTCGTTTTGCGAGGCTAACACGTAAGAGGTTAACCATTCAACTTTTAAATCGTTTAAACTTGCAAACAAATGTTTTCCTTTAAGCTGATTTGCAATGAATTGTCGCGAAGTAAATAATAAAATCTTTTTTTGTCGGAGTTTATTGTTATCGGAGTAATCTTTAAAATTAACAAGATTTGCTTCGTTTTTTCCACTGGTGTTTGTAAGTACCGAAAACGAAATTTTGTTATTGTTATCTAATTTTAAACCTACACCACCCATTAAAGACCAGTTTACAATTTTTTGTCCTTCGCTCCAAGTTTGCGATTCATATTCAACGTTTAATTCATCAGAATTTTTATCGGTTAACATATATTTTCCATAAAATCCATCGTTGAAATAGTTATATTTATAATCGTAAGAACTACCAAAAAAGAAACCAATAGTTTTGCCAAAAAGCTCTTTTTGATTTCCAATACCAAAAGTATATTTTTGGTTTAATCCCGAATTTGCTTTATTTATATCCCAATTATTTGAAAATGATTTTGTTATTTCGTCAAGTTTTTGATTATCGACAAAACGAGCAGGAATTTCTTGTTGGGCAATTTGAGGTATTGCTCTAGTACCATCGTCAAAGCCAAGCCAATCGGTTTTTCCACCATTGTACTCGTTAAAATTCTTAATTAAATTTGATTGAGGGTTGTATCCAATTTTAACCGAAAAATTAAGTGTATATTTTTCAGGAATATCTTTAGTTTTTACATCAACCAATCCGCCCGTAAAATCGGCAGGCAAATCGGGTCTAAAAGTTTTGTAAACCAGCAAATTGTCTAAAATATTGCTAGGGAAAATATCCATTTGAACAGTATTTCGTTCGGGGTCTAAACTAGGAATTTCGGCACCATTTAAAGTTGTTTTGCTATACCTGTCAGATAAACCACGAACGTAAATATATTTACCATCTTGAACAGTAACACCAGTAACTTTTTTAAGAGCTCCTGCTGCATTTCCCGAACTTGTTTTAGTCATTTCTTGCGAAGATATTCCGCTTAGTACCGAAGCTGATTTTTGTTGCATTGCAATAATAGCAGATTCTGTTCTTTCAACTCTTTTTGCAACAACCTGAACCTCATCTAATTGCAAAGATGCTTCGCTAAGTTTTATTTCTATAACTTTTATTTCTCCATCTTTTAAAATTATATTATTTATTTCTTTTGTTTGATAAGAAATAAAAGAACATTGTAAATTATAATTGCCTGCTTTTAGTTTGTTTAGCGAAAAATTTCCATCAAAATCGGTGATTGTTCCATTTGTTGTGCCAATAATTAATAAATTAGCACCAGGTAGTTCTTCTCCGGTTGTAGCGTCGTAAACTTTCCCTCTAATTGCTGCCGTCTGAGAAAAAGCTAATTGCTGTAAAAAAAATAGAGTTATTATAAAAACTAATTGTTTCATTATAAATTATTTAATATTTTGTATTAATATTTTGCTGTATTAAAAAGGTTTTAAAATGCCAAAGGAAGCCATTTTATTGGCTTCCTTATAGTCTTTACAAACTCTATTTGTATTGACGGCAGTTTAAATTTTTATGTTATTCAAAAGTTAAAGTCCAACCTTGTGCCCAGTTTGTAGTACCAAAAGCACCTTTATAAGTTACAGCGTCGAAACCACTTGTATAGCTTGCCATATTTGCAGTTTGAGGTGTTGTAGGCACAGGATTTGATGCGCTTACGCCAGGATTTGCTACAGAGTTGTTAGAAGTAGTAAAATATGTTGCTAAGGCTGCATTAGAAGTTGCGTCAGAACCAGCTCCTTTACTGTATAAGAAAGTATTTTCGTTTGCGTTAAGTGAAGTTTGAGAGTTAATATTGTAAAATACATTGTTTTCAATTTTCAATTCTCCGTTACTAAATCTGTTGTAAGAATCTTCGCCAGTTGCTAATTTTTCAATATCAATACCTTTTGCAAAATTTACAAAAATTGAATTGTAATAATTTCCACCTGCGTTATCTCTAAAACACATAACACTATTTTCTGTACTTGTATTATCTCCAATATAAGTTGCATTGTAAATTGTAGGTAAAGCATAAGGAGTTCCATCTTCAGGACTTGTTCCACCATCTTGTTCAGCACCTTTATCGCCATCGGTAGCACCTAAAACTAAATAGAATTGTACGTTTCCTCTAAAACCTTGGTCGTAATCTAAACCATCGTCTCCAACATTGTTAATTACAACGTGTTTTAAATTTGGTTTTCCTCCAAAACATTCAATTCCATCATCGGCGGTTGATAAAATTTCTATGTAATCAATTTGTGTAGCGGCACCTACTGCTCCTAAAGTTAAACCGTTAATTTCGTTACCTTCACCAATATTAGTACCACCATGTCGTATTGAAATATATTTTAAAACGCCTGAGTTGTCGGCATCATTTGTGCCACCATAAGAACCTCTTAATTCAGTTGTAGGTATTCCTTCTATTTGCTGTTCAGTAGGAACTGTGTTTAGTACAGCTTTTCCAAGTACTATTACTCCACCCCAAAGTCCGCGAGCATCGTTAGGTACATTACCTTTTAAATCGTCGGCTTCTGCAGTAAAAATAATAGGTTTTGTTGCAGTACCTTCTGCCATTATTTTACCACCTTTTGCTATAATTAAAGCTGATGCATCGGCACCTTCTCCCGATTTTGCTTTAATAACTGTACCTGCTTCAATTGTTAATGTTTGACCATCGTTTACAAAACAAAAACCATCTAATACGTAAATATTAATCGCTTTCCATGTTGTTGTTCCTATTCCATTACCATCATCGGTAATTGTTATAGTTTCGCCTGTAGTTGGTGTTTCTACAATTGGAGCCGGCTCGTCTTTTTTACACGATGCCAATAATACTACAACTAATAAAGAAGTTGCAAAAATAAATCTTGATAAGTTACTTTTCATTTTTAAAAAATTTAGTTTTTAATTTTTTTATTAAATTTTATGATGCAAAGAAACTTACGTACTATAAACTAATAATTAATGTAAGATTAAGTAAATATTAAATAATGAAACAATACTTGCAGATAACTTAATTTTCGCTTAACATAACTTTAACACAAGCATTTTAGCTTTGTAGATAAATAAAAACACATTAAAAATGAGCTATTCAAACAAAATTTTAATAGTAGATGACGACCCTGATATTATTGAGTTTTTAAGTTATAATCTGAAAAAAGAAGGTTATAAAATAGAAATAGGTCAAAACGGATTAGAAGCAATAGAAAAAGCTATAAAATTTAAACCAGATTTGATACTTCTTGATGTTATGATGCCAAAAATGGACGGAATAGAGGCTTGCGAACAAATAAGGAGCAATAAAAATATTAGCAATGTAATTATAGCTTTTTTAAGTGCCAGAGATGAGGACTATTCGTATGTTGCTGGTTTAAATGCCGGTGCCGACGATTATATTACCAAACCTATAAAACCACGTATTTTAATATCTAAAGTTAAATCGTTGTTAAGAAGGTTGCCTTCAAATAACACAACTAATGTTGATGAAAACGTTAATTTTGCTGAAGATAATACAAATACTGGCAACATCATTATTGATAAAGAGAAATATTTGGTATTTAAAGATGGGAAAGAATATTTTTTTCCTCGTAAAGAGTTTGAATTGTTAGCTTTATTGGCATCGAGTAGTCAAAAAGTATTTACCCGCGACGAAATTTTTAAAACTATTTGGGGCGACGATTATTTTGTTAGCGACAGAACAATTGATGTTCATATTAGAAAAATTAGGAAAAAAATTGGCGACGATATTATTAAAACAGTTAAAGGTGTGGGTTATAAATTAGTTGATTAACAACTTTTTGAATAAAAATTAGCATTATAAAAAGTTAAAGCTATTAAAATTTTGTAACGCTAACAATTTCGTTGTCGTTTAAAATTGGTTCGTTTCTATATTTTAGTAGCAATTGAGTTATAGCTAAAACATCTTTTTCGCAGTATTTTACAATTCTATTTAAGTTGTTTTCCTCATAAAAAACTTTGTAAACCAGACTACCATCAATATCGTCTTTTGGGGTTGGAATGTTAAAAATTGTGGTAAGTAAATCTAACGATGTGTACGATTTATAATCGCCAAATTTCCACATTTCTAAGGTGTCTAAGTGTTTAATTTCCCAAGGTTTTAGCCCTGAAATATTTAAAATTTTTGGCAGTTTTATTGAGTTTAAAAGCATTCGGCGAGAAATGTAAGGGTAATCGAATTCTTTACCATTGTGAGCACATAGGTAAAAGTTTTGTTTGTTAAAATGTGTGTTCAACATTTCAGCAAATTCACTTAGTAGTTCTGTTTCATTTTGGCTGTAAAACGATTTTAGTCGGAATGTTCTTTCGTTGTTTTCGGTATGTATATAACCTGTTGAAATGCAAATTATTTTGCCAAATTCTGCGTAAATTCCTGCTCTGTTATATATATTTTCGGGAGTTTCGTTTTCCGAGATTAGTTTTTCTGCTTTTCTATCCCAAAGTTTTTTAAGTTTATCACTAAGGTCGTCATATTTTTCATTTTGTGGTACTGTTTCAATATCTAAAAACAGTACATCTTTTAATTTAATATTATATAGCATAGTTATAAATTTTG
>DYMG01000024.1 GCA_020721655.1 Paludibacter propionicigenes
TTGTTTTAGAGTCTTGTTCTATCAAATTTAATTTTTTGGCTTCATTTTGTTTTTCGGCAAGTTCATTTTTTTGCAATGCTTCTAATTTAAAACTTTTTTCATTAATTGTTTTTTCAAAATCGTTTGTATTAATTTCAGATATTTGGGCTGTGGAGTTATCGGTAAAGTTGTTTTTAAGTGTTTTTATGGTAGCAAGTTGAGTATTATGTATGTTTAGTTCTATTTCAATTTCTTCTTTCGATACGTTTAGGTCTTTAAACTGACTGTTAAGCGAAATGTTTTTTTGTTCAAGTTCCGAAATTGATTTTTTTGAATTTGCAGTTTTGTTTTGTTTCAGTTTTTCTATTTTAGCAAGGTTGTTTTCCACCTCTTGTTTAATTTTAGAAATGGTTTCGTTGGTTAAATTTAGTTCGTTTGTATTTTCTTCAATTTCTCGTGTTTTATCAATAATTTGATTGTCGATATTAAAATATTTGCTTTTACCAATTTCCAAAATTTCTCTGTTTTTATTAATTAGTTCTACAGAATTTATTAAATCTTCAGATGTGGAAATATTTTCTGATAATTCCTTAGTTTTATCGGCATCTTTAATTTTTTGCGATGCTTCGTTAATTAATAAATTTGCTAAATTGAAAGCTGTAATAGATTCTTGGTCAAGTGTTTCGACTTTTTTGCTTAGCTCGTTTGCTCGTTGTTTTTCATCGTCAGATAGGTTTGGGTTCGATAAAATTTCGTCGGCTTGTTTTAGAATTTTATCGGCTTCTTTATTCTTGTTGTAAGCGTAAATTAGGGCTTTGTTTCCTTTATTTTGGGTTTTTTCTGCTTCTTGTTCAATGCGTTTTACATCTTTTTTGTTTTCATCGGTAAGTTCTTTTTTCGACGACGAGTCGGTTAATTTAAGTTTTTCAAAAACATATTCGTAATCTTCTTCTAATGCTTTGTTTTTGTTAGAGTTAGCTAATAAATTTTCGTTATCGCCATTTCTGTCTTTTGTATCATCAATTTCTTGAGGGGTAGAAATAAACAGTTTCGATTTTGTTTTAATTAATTCTAAATCGTTATTTTCTTTTCTTATAGGGTTTTTGTCAATTAAAATTTTATAAACCGATATGTTATCGTCATTGGTTTCTCTATTAGAGGCAAAGTATGCGTAAATTTCTTTTTTGTCAGATATGTATAAATAGTCGTCGTACGGCGTATTTGTTGGGAAATCCATATTTATAGCTTCCGACCATTTGTTTGTTGATGAGTCGAAAACTGATTTAAAAATATCAAAACCTCCCATTGTATTATGTCCTTTAGAGCTAAAATACAATGTTTTACCGTTTGGGTGAATGTATGGGAAATCATCGTCGTATTTTGAGTTAATTTCTGTTGGAAGCAATATAGGTTTTCCCCATGTTCCGTCTATATTTTTCTTTGCAAAATAAATATCTAAACCATTTGCTCCGTTTGTTCCGTAGCTCGAATAGTAAACATAACCATTATCTGAAATAAACATAAGTTGTTTTTGCTCTGTTTTTTTGTCTTTTTTTGTTTTAAATTCGGGTGGTTTTACTATAAGTTTTCCACCGTAATCGTCTAATTGATACGAGTAGTAGTAGTTATTTTTGTTTATATGTTTGTTTTCAATAACTGTTAAATCGCTAATGTACTGAATTAGTTTTTTTCCGTTTGTAGCCATTCGCATTTCGCGGTCAATAAAATATTTTTGGTTTGCTTCTTTTGCTCCAATTTCATCATTAAATCGTTTGTAGTTGTATATTGCTTTGTCGAAATCGTAATTTAAATGATATGCTTTTCCGTAGTAATAGTATAGTTCTGCCGATTCAACATCTTCATTTTCGGCAATTTTTAAGTATTTAAGGGCTTTTTCAATGTCTTTATTTTGTTCTATTAGGCAGGCAGCAAAATATAAGTTGTAAACTCCATTGTTCGGATAAATACTCATAAGTTGGCTAAAAAGCTCTGATGCTTGTTGAAAATTTTTTAAATCTAAATTTCTAAAAGCAGCATCTTCAACCTCTGCTTCCTTTTCTGTTAGTTCTTGAGAGGTTGCAGATAATGAGATAATTAAAGCTATAAAAAAAATAAATAATTTTGAAAAATTACTCATTAACTATTCTAAATTTATTAATTTCCTAAAGTATTAATTAAAAACTACTTATGAAAATGTTTTTTATTTTTAAGTTTGAGTGTGTATTGTGTTTTGTAAGTTGTTTAAAGTCAGTTTTTTATAAGTTTTATTTGTTTGGTATTATTGGTAGTGTAGATTTTTAAAATAAAAATACCATTGTTTAAATTGCTTAAATAATTTAATGAATAAGAGTTTTTAGAATATTTATAAACTGTTTTTGTATTGTTATAAATTTCTTTGCCTAAAATATCGTACAAACAAATTTTTATTGTTTGGTTGCTTGCCGAAAAGAAATCGAACGTTATTTCATTTTTAAACGGATTTGCTGATGTTAGGACAAATTCGTCGGAGTTTGAATAACCATTAATTTGTTCAATATATAAAAGTGCATTTGCAAAATTTGGTATTCCATATCCTAAAAGTGAGTTGGGTTGTGTAAATTGGGAACTATTTTTTGTAATTATGTTTATTAACTCAATATTTGTTAGGTCGGGTTTTGCTTGCCATAAGCAAGTTGCAAGTCCTGCTGTTATTGGCGAAGAAAAAGATGTTCCGCTAGCCGATATTATTGAGCCAGAGGTGCTTAAAACTGTGCTACTGCTTCCAACAGCCGAAACATCTGGTTTTATTCTGCCATCGGAAGTTGGTCCGGTTGAGCTAAAAGATGCGTAATTTCCATTAACATCAACGGCTCCAACTGATAAAATACTGTCGGCATCGGCAGGAACTCCAATGCTATGCCATGCTGAATTACCTTCATTTCCGGCACTATTTACAACTAAAATTCCTTTTTGTGCTGCAATTGTTGCTGCAATTGAAATTCTTGCTGTTTTTCCATTTAAATCGGAATAGCTGTAGTTTTGGCGAGTGTCGTTAAAGGTTGTGTAACCCAACGAACTGTTAATTACATCTGCACCAATACTGTCGGCATACTCGGCACCAGCAACCCAAAAATCTTCTTCAATTTTAAATTCGCTTGATGCGTCTTCGGTTCTAATTAATGCAAAACTTGCTTGTGGTGCTGTACCAATAAATTGTCCGGGTAAGTATGTTGCTATTGTAGATAGTACCA
Organism: Paludibacter propionicigenes; assembly: GCA_020721655.1. Taxonomy (GTDB): domain Bacteria; phylum Bacteroidota; class Bacteroidia; order Bacteroidales; family JAFGXI01; genus DYMG01. The sequence goes on from DYMG01000024.1 coordinate 3,210, forward strand.
TTGTTCCGTGCGAATGAAATTCGTAAACATTATTGCTACCATCAACAATATTTTTGGTAGCCACAATTCTATTGTCAGAAAAAAGGTTTGCAAATCCTTCAATTATATCAACATCAATAAACCCTGCATCTAAAATAGCAATTAGCATATTTTCGCCTCTAAAATTGTTGTTGTGCAAAACTTCTCCATTGTGAATATGAATTTGATTATAGCCTTGTCCGTAGTTATAAAAATTGTCAGTATTTTTTATTCCAGAAGTTGTGCTGTTGGTGTATTTTGCTTTTGTTGTAAAACGGTCGATATGTTTTATAAATGAAATGTTTGTTATGGTATCTAACAATGCGGTATCTGTTGTAGCTATTGTTATTGCATTAAGCCATTTCGATTTTACAACTATTGTGCAACCCAATTTTTCGAGACTATCAATATAAATTTGAGATATTGGTAAATCGGTATAAACTATTGGTATAGAGTGTCTTTCTCGTCGGTCTATTGCACGTTGCGACAAAAAGTTTTCGGGGTTTGAAGTGTTAAATCCACAGTTGTTTTTATCGGTAAGCTCTATCCAGTATTTTCCAGGAAATGATTGTGAAAAGAGGTTTGAAATGCCAAAAAATATTAAAAAAATTAAAGTTTTCATTTTATCGAGCTGTTTGTTTATAAATATATCCTATATTTATTCTTTGTTGCCAAGGTAATTCGGCTATTGGTTCTAATTCGGAAATGTTAATTATTTCTTTGTAAATTAAGCCAATTGTTTTTGCATATTTTTCGGTAGAATATTGTTTTTCTATTAAATTTTCATTGTTTTGCTGAAGTACGGTTAAAACATTTGAATAGCTTATGTTTTCTATTGTTTCTGCTACATCGGTATTTGTAATTTTGTATTCCTGATAATTTAATGTGTTTTCGGAATTTCCGTTCCAAGTATTTCCAATTTTTATTGGAAATATTAGTTTCTTAAATCTAAAATTGTCTTCATTTTTAAATATTGAGTTTTCTGAAACGGAAACATACCAAATATTTAAAACTTCCCAATTGTCGTTAATTGTTGGTCTTTTGTAGCGTTCAATTCTGTAATTTGTATTGCCTTCATCGTCGGTATATTTAGATTCTATAAATTCTTTTAAAATGTAAGTTACAGTGTCGTTTAATTCTATTTGCTTATCAATAGTTATTTCAATAACATCGTATTCAATAAATTTGCCAATTTCTAATGGGGAATAATCCATTGAAATGCTTGTAATTACTGGTGCATTCTCATCTTTTTTACAAGAAAAAAATGCTGTAATAATTAGTAAAATTATAAATAATCGGCTCAATTAAATAAGAGTTTTATTTTTTGTGAAAAGTAATAAATTTATTGGAAAAATAAGGATTTTTTTTGAAATTAACAATTTAGAAACCTTAAATTAACAATTAATTAAAAACAACTATCTTTGCAAGAACAACAAAATCTTAAAAATGAAAAAAACTACTTTAGTAAATATTATTTTATTACTCATAATTAGTAATGCTTTTACTCAAAATAAACAAGGAAATACCTTAAATGCCGAAATTTTTGCCGATACTCCTTATAGAATAAAAAAGACTGATGAACAAGGTAATTTGAAGCCTATCCCAATTCATATTTTTGCTCATGATGCTGATGCTGACGGGTTTAGTATTTTGCTTATGAGCATAGATATAAGCATAAAAAATGCCGACGATACAAGTTTTGGAAGTCCAATACTGTTCAATGATTTTTCGTTATTGCAATTTAATAGTTTAATAGTTCAAAAATCGTTAAGTAACTCCGATTTAGATATTAAAGACTTTGAAAGTAGTATGTACCAACAATCTGCAAATCATACTATAGAATTTAAAGAGACTAACGATTACATTAGTGGAACAGAATATGTAGATATTGATTCTAAATATTGGTATTTTACAATTCTAATTCCTGAGGAAAAACTTCAGGGTTTCGACGATAATATTGACATTAAAGTGTATTTTAATATTGATTGGTCGGTTGATGATGAAACCGAATTGCGAGTTTTTAGAACCGATTACGATATTCCAAAAATAGAAAATTGGTATAGGGGAGATGTTCACTATCACGCACTTTTTACACAAAATTCGGCAGAAATAGGATTGCCATTAGAAGCAACAAAATTAGTGGCTAAAGAAGTTGGTTTAGATTGGATTACAACAACTGACCATTCTTGCGATTTTGATAATTATGGCGTTTCAACTAACAGCAATTGGACTCTTTTGCAATCTCAGATACAAAATCTTAATAATGAAGATGGTAGTTTCGTTTTTATTCCGGCAATGGAAATGTCGGTTAATAATTCTGAGGGTAAAATAATTCACGCACTTACCTATCCTTCCGAAAATTCTGTTTTTTCGTTGCCATATTTGGGCGATGGTGGTGGCGATTTAAGCTCTACAACTGTAACATCAATCAAATTGTTAGATACATTATCAAATTACGGTGGGTTTTGCTATATGGCTCACCCTTTTGCAGAAGGCGACGAAATATCGTTTGCTGTTGATGGCAGTGTTTGGAATTTAAATGATGCCGGTTTTCCTGAAAATGGAGAAGCACATCAGTCGGCAGGTACAGTAATTTGTAATAATACGCTAAATCCATCAGATATTTTTTCTTATAATGCAAATGAATTATTCAAAAGTAATTTAGTTGGTGGGCAAATATGGAATTTGAGAAATACAATGGTTACTTCAGACCAAAATTATAATCCTTGGAATGTTCAGTGCGACACTAATATTGCACCCTTTTCTGAACTTGCCGAAACAGAAACTGCAAATCATATTTTTCGATTAAATCAGAATTTTGATGTAACCAATTTCTTGTGGACTAAGGGTTTGATTGAGAAAAACAACAATTTAGCATTACAAAACTGGAAGTTTTTTATTTCTGCCGGTAGCGATGCTCACGGGTCGTTTAATTACTCAAATACCGATTTGGCTTATGGCATAGGCGATATTAGCGATAATGCAATTGGTAAACTTTCTACACTTATTTATTCGGAAAACGGAATGGGTAGTAATGGCGAAAATATTTTAAAAGCTATGAAAAATGGAACAACAATACTCTCTTCCGGACCAATTGTAAATTTTGGTATTAGCAAGGCTCCAAACAATACTTTGCCAGAAATTTTAATAGGTAGCGATACTGTTTTAAATTACTTGGAATTAAGCGATTATAATCTAATTGTAAATAGTCAAACTTCAAATATTTTTGGAAATATAGAATCGGTAAATTTGATAATTGTTACCGAAAATAATACTTTTCAATATCCTTTGAACAATGCACAAGGTGTTAATTCTTACAATATAGAAACTGTTTTAACCGATATTTTTGGTAATAACGATATTCCTGTTGATAAGTATTTTATGATGAGAATAGAGCTTAAAACTATTAAAAATTATGGTAGTTTAGCATCGGTATATAATAAAAATAGTGAAAATTTTAGATCGTTTACAAACCCAATTTGGGTAAAATTTAATAGTCTTAATTCGTTAACAGAAAATATGGAAACAGAAATTAATATTTATCCAAATCCAGCAAATAGTATTTTAAATATTAGAGTAAATGCTAATTTAGTGGGTAAAACATGTGTAATTATTGATGTTTTGGGAAATGTTTTGTTAACCGAAAATTTAACTTCGGTTGCTTCTCAAATAAATATCGATAATTTAGCAAATGGTATTTATTTCTTGAGATTAAATAATAATATTATTAAGAAATTTATTAAGAATTAAACAACGTAACTGTTAGCAATTTTAAGTTATAATTGGAATTGTAATTTCAACTTTTGTTCCTATAGCTACTTTTTCTGAATTATATTTGTCAATATATCTCATTGTAATTCGTTTATTGTTCTCATAATTAAATAGTTCTACTCTTTCGTTGGTTATAATTGAAGCTAAGGATTTGTAATTTCTATTACTGTTTTCTTTTATTTCTTTAGCTAAATATCTGCCAACGCCATTATCTTCAATAGTGCAAATAATTTTATCGTTCACAATATCCATTTTGAAAATAAGTAAGCCTTCTCGGTTATCGTTTATGTTCATAAGTCCGTGCCAAATAGAGTTTTCTAGAAATGGTTGAAATAAAAGAGGTGGAACTTTGTAGTTTATGGTGTCTATTTTGGGGCTAATTTCTATGGTGTAATTTAACTTGTCTTTAAAGCGTAAGGCTTCAATTTCTAAGTAAAGTTTTATTGCTGATAGTTCTTCATCAATAGAAATGATGTTTTTTTGTGAATTTTCAAGTATAATTCGTATTAAATTTGAAAAACGAGTTAAGTATCTGTTCGACATTTTTTTGTCGTTTTGCAAAATAAAATGCTGAATAGAGTTTAGTGCGTTAAATATAAAATGCGGATTCATTTGCTTTCTGAGTGCTTGTTGTTTGTACATAAGCATATCTTTTTGCAAAGTGTCTTTTTTTCTAATGCTTAAAACAAAAGCACGGGCAATTAAAAATACTAAAAGAAAAAACGATAAAAATGTAATGCTAATAAACCACCAAGTGTAGTAAAATGGTACAGTTATTTCAAAACTAAAAGAAGTTTCTTGTCCCCAAAAACCGTCTGCATTGGCAGCACAAACAATAAATTTATACTTGCCATAAGTTAGCATTGAATAATCTACAGATGTTAAAGTTGTGTAGTTCCATGGGTTATCTTCGTTTAGTTTATATCGGTATAGTATTTCTCCTGTGTTTTTGTACGAAATTCCGATAAAATTAAATGTAATATTATTTTCATAATATTTTAATTTGGGTTCTTTTTCTTTAAAAATGGTGTCAATATTTGAAATTTCAATCTTGTTTATATAAACATTTGGCTTCATTATTTTTTTACTGTAATTTTTTGCTTGCTCAATTTTAAATAGGTTATTGTTAGTTATATAATAAATATTGCCATTTAAATAAGTTACTTTTTTAACTTCGTTTGTTGTGTAATTGAAATTACCATTGTATATTTTGTGATGAAGTATGTTGTGTTTTTTGTCTAAAATTAACATTTCAACTCCTTTGTTTGTGCCTATTAAAATGGTTGAATCTGTCATAAACGACGAATTTATTATGTTGCTCGAAATATCATTTAATTTGTTGATTACAAATACAGAATCTTTTGCCAAAAAAATAAGCCCATTACCGTTTGTTGATATTAGGGTTGTAAATCCAAATTTGTCGGTACTTATTTCATTTATACTGCAGTTAAATATTTTGTTTGTGTTTGTAAGGTTATAGTAATTGTTATTTGAAAATTTCCATAAGCCGTTTTTTACTGCAATAAACAAGCCTTCTGGCGATTTTAATATTTTGGTAATTTCCGAATTAAGTTTGCCATCAATAGAAAAAATATTTTCTATAATTTGGTTGTTAATCTTAATTATTATATTATTTCCCGAAACCCATATATTGTTCTGATAATCAACAAATATGTCGTTAAATTGAGCGTTTTCTGCTTTTTTAGATAAATCGAATAAAATTTTAGAAGTGTTCTTGTTAATTAAGTATATTTTGTTGTTATTTAGTGCATAAATTTGTTTTTGCGACGATGCTAATTTTGTTTGCTGATAAATTTTATTGTGAGAATCTAATATTACTGATTTATTTGAATTAATATTTTCTACTATTCCACTACTATATGATAGGTAAATTTCGTTTTCTAAAACCACCATATCTGTTATAACTGAATTTCGCCCGCCTTTGTTTATTGGAATAACTTGGCGATTTATATCAGGAATATAAAGCAAACCATTATTTATTGTTGAAAACCATAATCCGCCTTCAAAATCTTCTATAATATAATTTATAATATAATCTTTAAAGATGTTAGCTGTTAATTTTAGGCTGTTTTCTAATAAATCAAAAATGAAAACACCATTTTCTAATGTGCTAACAAATAGTTTGTTGTTTATTGTTTTCATTTCAATAATATCGCTACTAACATTGTAAAGTTTTATTGAATTGTTGTAGAAAGAACAAACTATTGTTGAATTATTTGCAAAAAAAATGTGTTTTTTATGAAAAGCTGCTGCTGTTTGTGTTTTTTCTTTGTTTTCTGGAAATTTAAATTTTAAAACGTTTTTAATACATTTATTAGAGAAAAAAATAGAGTCGTTTTTTAAAAATGAATTTATTAAATATGCATTATTATTTGCTTTTTTTAATACACTAAATCCAGCTAAAAGGTCGTCGTAATAATATTTCTTTAAAAAACCATAACTATCTATTGTTATGTAAGCAGAAAAATTAATAGCAAATTCAACTTTGTTTTTTATAACTTCTAACGAATGCTTTATGTAGTCAGAATTTGATGAAATTGCACCTTGAATTTTTGAGTTATACTTGTATTTAAAAATAGAATCGTTTTTTATGTAGCCTAAGTTATTGTTCGATGAAATAAACCAAATTCTGTTTTGCTCATCTTTAAAAAAATCTACAATATTATTATCAATTAATCCATTTTCTGTTGTGTAGTTTTTGAAAAAATAGCCGTCAAATCGGCTCAACCCAATTTTTGTGCCTATCCAAATTACTCCTTTTTTGTCTTGAATAATGCAGTTTGTTGATGATGAAAAAAAACCGTTTGTTGAATTATAGTTTTTGTAAACCGGATTTTGGGCATTTGTGTAAAATGAAAATATTATTGTTAGTGCTATAATTATTAAAAACTTCATATAAATTATAACGAATTAAAATCTTCATCAATTTGAGTTCCAAAGCTATTATTTAATTGGTTTACCTTCAATTGTATAGTGCTTTTCCAATTTGGGTCTGAAGATTCTCCTCTTAAATCTGTGTACAAAAGCTCATAATCGTTTCTTATTCCGTTTTTGTTATAAAAAACAACCTTAACGTTACCTTCGTTTCTGGTAGATATGTAGTGCCACATTTCGTAAGGGAACACTCCAACTGGCATATCTCGTTTAATTATATTGTCTGGCGAACCATATCTTAAATAAATTCTACCTCTATCGGTTTCGTAGCCTTTTTTTATTTGAGTGCTAAAATTTTTGTTAACCAAAAGTACTTGAGTTCTATATTTAAGCCAATCTCCTTCAGGATTAAGTGGCGATAAATCTTTCCAAAAGCCATAAAAGAATTTTTGCATCCATTCTACATTGTTTAAACTAAGTTGTTTTAATGCAAAATTAATTTGTTGATATTCCATTAATGGAAATAAACATCTTATGTAATCGTTTAGTGTGTCTAAGTTTGTAATATTATCAATAAAAGTACCTTCAATGCTTAAATCTTTTACATCGCCAAGCAATTTGTCGGTAGTTTTGTTATTTCGCTGAAAAAAAACTTTGTTAGATGTTATTATTTCGTTTTGTTTATTTATACATTCTACAACTAAGTTGTAATTTCCTGTTGGTAAGTTGCTTATGTCGAAATTGCCCATTAATACATTTACTTTTTCTGCAATCCTAATTTGGGTATTTGTATAATGGTCTAAATTTATGCCTCTATTTTCAGGTTCAATATAATATTTTAATAAAACTTTTTCGTTTTTTGCAATAGAATCTAATAAATATAACTCCGAGTAGAAATTAAAAGATTTTAAGCTTGAAGGGTAGTAGTCTGAAACATAAGGTGTTATATCGTAGCCATTTTTGGTAAATTTGTTTTTTGAAGCCGATTTTGTGAAAGATTCTAATAACTCAATATCAGAAAAACTAGTTTTGTTAAATTGTTTTACAAATATTGAGTCGCTAAAATTTATGGTATTAGAAGCATTGTTTATATCAGAAATAGCAATTTCCAGTTTGTATTTACCCGGACTAATTACAAATCGTTGTAAATCAATAAAGTTTGGTTTAAAAAACGAAGTGTCTAAAATATCGGGGCTTTTTATGTTATATTTCTGAAATTTCTTAATTTCATTATTCTGAGAATATGTTATTAATACAGAAAGCTCGGCATTATAAATTTTTTCCTCATTTTTTATATAACGTAAATTTTTACCTGTAAATGTAAAATATATTTCAACATATTCACCATCTGTAGGTGACCAAAATGCAGATTGATAGTAATATACGTTCATTTTTTGACCAAACCCAACAATATAAAAACTAATTAATATTAAAAAAAGTGTTTTTTTCATTATCTAACAATTATACAAATAAATAGTTTTAACAAAGATAAGTTTCTAAAAGTAAGAAAAAACAAAATAATCTTAAATGATTTTATTAATTTTGTGAAATTAATTAATTATTATGGACGCAAAATTTTCGCAACAAATACACGATATACTTTCTTTTAGTAGGGAAGAAGCAATAAGATTGGGAAACGAACACGTTTCTGTTGATCATCTTTTTTTAGGTCTATTGAGATATGGAAAAGACGAAGCAATTGAAACGTTAATTGAATTAAATGTTGATTTGCAGGAAGTTAAAGCTATAATTGAAAAAAAAATAATAAACAACGACATTCTACAAATAAAAGAAATAGAAACTATTCCATTTACAAAAGGAGCCGAAAGAACTCTAAAAATGTTGTATTTAGAAGCAAGGTCAATGCAAAACTCAATAATAGACTCACGACATTTGTTACTTGCAGTTTTAAGAAACGACCAAAGTTTTACATCGCAAATTCTTGAAGAAAAAAATAATATTTCTTACGACCTTGTAAAAGATAAATTTATGAAAACAAGTACTAAAGCACAGAGCGATATTCCATTTGAAAACGAAGGCAGTTCGCACGATGAAGAAAAAAGAAAACCAACATCAACTGCTAGTAATAAAACTTCAGAAACACCGGTTTTAGATAATTTTGGTATAGATTTAACCAGAGCAGCCGCAGAGGGTAAACTAGACCCAATTGTTGGTCGAGAAACTGAAATTGAACGTATTTATCAGATACTTAGCCGTAGAAAAAAGAACAATCCAATATTAATAGGAGAGCCGGGAGTTGGTAAATCCGCTATTGCCGAAGGTTTGGCTTTAAGAATACATGCAAAAAAAGTTTCACGAGTACTATTCAATAAACGTGTAATAACCTTAGACGTAGCATCAATAGTAGCCGGAACTAAATACAGAGGTCAGTTTGAAGAAAGAATGAAAGCAATTCTTAATGAATTGGTAAAAAACGACAATATTATTCTTTTTATTGATGAAATTCATACTATTGTTGGAGCCGGTGGTGCAACAGGCTCGCTTGATGCTGCAAATATGCTAAAACCTGCTTTGGCGAGAGGCGAAATACAATGCATTGGAGCTACAACATTAGACGAATATCGCCAATATATTGAAAAAGACGGAGCTTTAGAACGTCGCTTTCAAAAAGTAATAGTAGAACCAACAAGCACAGTAGAAACAATTGAAATACTAAAAAATATTAAAGATAAATACGAAGACCATCACAATGTATTATATACCGACGAGGCAATAAAAGCTTGTGTAACACTAACAAACAGATATATTAGCGATAGACATTTACCAGATAAAGCCATAGATGCTTTAGATGAAAGTGGTTCACGTGTACATATTTCAAATATTAGCGTTCCAAAAAGAATATTAGAATTAGAAAAAGAAATAGAAAAAATAAAAAACGAAAAGTCTTTAGCTGTTAAAAATCAATCGTTTGAAGAAGCTGCAAACTTACGCGATAAAGAAAAAAAACTGAAACTAGAAGAAGACAAAGCCAAAGAAATTTGGGAGCGAGATTTAATTAAAAACAGGGAAGTGGTTGATGAAGAATCGGTTGCAGAAGTTGTTGCAATGATGACCGGTGTACCAGTAAAACGTATTGCCGAAAAAGAAAGCTCGCGACTTTTAAATATGTACGAAGAACTTAGAGGCAAAATAATTGGACAAGACCAAGCCGTTAAGCAAATTGTAAAAGCAATTCAACGAAATAGAGCAGGACTAAAAGACCCTGAAAAACCTATTGGAACTTTCGTTTTTCTTGGTCCTACAGGGGTTGGAAAAACACAATTAGCAAAAAAATTAGCCGAATTTTTATTCGATAACTCCGACAATTTAATAAGAATTGATATGAGCGAATATATGGAAAAATTTGCAGTATCGCGATTGGTTGGAGCTCCTCCGGGCTACGTAGGTTACGAAGAAGGCGGACAACTCACCGAAAAAGTTAGAAGAAAACCTTATTCTGTTGTCCTTTTAGATGAAATGGAAAAAGCACACCCCGACGTGTTTCACTTGTTGCTTCAAGTTTTAGACGAAGGTCGCCTTACCGATAGCCTTGGCAGAAGAATTGATTTTAGAAATACAATTTTAATAATGACATCGAATATTGGTTCGCGAGATTTAATTAACTACGGAACAGGCGTTGGTTTTGGAACAGCCACAAAACAAGACTCTTTAGAAGCAACCCAAAAAGGAATTATTGATAAAGCACTGCGAAAAACTTTTGCACCAGAATTCTTAAACAGAATAGACGATGTTATAATGTTTAATCAACTTACTCGTGAAGATATTCATCAAATTATTGATATTGAGCTTAATGGCTTGTATAAAAGAGTAGATGAACTCGGATATAAAATTAAAATTTCTACTGCAGCAAAAGATTATATTGCCGATAAAGGATTTGATTCAAAATACGGTGCACGACCACTAAAACGTGCAATTCAAAAATATTTAGAAGATAAAATGGCAGAGGCAATTATTAAAGCAGAAATTAGCGAGGGAGATACTATTAATGTTGGTTTTATTAAAAAAACAGAAGATATTACAGTAAAAATTAGTAAAAATGCTAAAATTAAAAGCGAATAATTTTGTGGTAAAATGAACCTTAAAATAAAAATTGCGGCAGTTTCTTACATAAATACTTTGCCTTTTGTTTATGGATTGGAAAAAACAGAAATTATTTCAAAAATTGATATAGGTAAATATATACCATCTGAATGTGCTAACAAGTTAATAAACAATGAAGTAGATGTTGGGCTAATACCTGTAGCTGCAATTCCAGAATTAAAAGAATTTTATGTAATTTCCGATTTTTGTATTGCTGCAAAAAAAACAGTAGATTCGGTTTTTTTGTTTAGCCAAGTGCCAATAAATGAGATTGAAAATATTATTTTAGACTATCAATCAAAAAGTTCAAATAATTTGACCAAAGTTTTAAGTAAACTATATTGGAAAATAACTCCCAATTTTATAGACCCATTTGAGGGCTACGAAACTGAAATTTTTGGAAAAACAGCAGGAGTAGTTATTGGAAATAGAGCTTTAGAAATTAGAAAAAAATTTAATTATGTTTACGATTTAGCCGAACAATGGAAAAATTTTACAGGAAACCCTTTTGTTTTTGCACTCTGGGTTAGCAACAAAAAATTACCACAAACTTTTATAGATGAGTTTAATAATTCACTTAAATTTGGGGTTGAAAATATAGATAAACTTGAAAACAATACCGGCTATTTATCTGATAATGAGTTTTTTGGTTATCTAAATGAAAGCCTAAATTATAATTACACCGAACTGGAAAAACAATCATTAGACTTGTTTCTAGCTTATATTAAAGAATTGTAGATTTATTTTTCTGTTTTAAGTGAATCGGGGATATTAAAATTTCTGTTTAAATCTTTAGGAATAAGTATTTTATATTCTTTTCTGTTTTTGTTCGTTAGTTTATTATCTCTAAGCCAAGGGTTAAATATTTTAAGCATTTTATAGTTAATATTTTGTTTAAACGCAAAAATGCCAAAATCGTTTATTGTCGAATCTACTGCTATTTCGTAAGTATTTATTGGTGTGTAAAGCTCTGAATGTTTTATGTGAAAGCCAAATTTATCGGGATCATTCATTATTGTTTTAATAGCAACAATTCTGTTTACGTATCTGGCTGTTTCGGTGTTAAGTAATAAATCCCAATAGTTGTTGCAATATTGTCGTGATATTTGATTGTTTAAACCGCCAATTCCCATATTGTACGATGCTGCAACTAAAGTCCAATTTTTAAATTTTTTGAAAGAGCTATTGAAAAAATTGCAGGCAGCTTGTGTCGATTTTTCTAAGTTGTACCTTTCATCAACTTCATCGTTAATTTCTAAATTATATTCTTTTGCTGTTGTTTCCATAAATTGCCAAAATCCTTTAGCTCCCGCAGGAGATGTAATATTAACTAATCCGCTTTCGGCTACTGCTAAATATTTAAAATCGTTTGGAATGTTATTTTTTTTTAAAATAGGCTCTATTATTGGAAAATATTTGTTGGCTCGTTTAATGAATAAAATGGTTTGCGATTGCCAGTAAATATTTAGTGTAAATTCTTTGTCGATGGTTTCGTAAACATCAAAATATTCTAAAGGAATTTTTTCTTCTGCAAAGTTTAAGTTTTCTGGTATATCAATAGAAAAAACTGAATAATTGTTTTTGTACTCGTTGTTAAATTGCTCATTTTCTTCTTCTTGTGTAATTGAAAAAGCGAAGAAATTTGAAATTACCCAAATTGCAGATACAGAAAGTAATAAAATAAATGATATTTTATTGAGCTTTAGGAATAAATATTTTAAAGAATTTTTTAGTTCTTTCTTTTGAAATTTTTGTATTTGCATATAATATTAAAAATATGAATGTTGATATGGAACTAAAAATGAATGTATAAAATGAGTTCCAATCTTTAACAAAGTTAATAATATATGTCGAAATTAATACAGAAATAAGCGAAATACTTCCAAGTAAAATAACAATTTGTTTGTTGTTAAGTCCTAAATAAGATAGGTGGTGCGTTGTGTGGTCTTTTCCTCCAACAAATGGCGATTTTCCTTCTAAAATTCTGTTTATTGATACTGTTGTTGTATCTACAATTGGTATTATAAATGCCAAAAGTGTAATAATTATTGGTTTTATGTTAAAACTGCTGTTTGTAATTGTTTCGGTTGTATTGTTATTCCAAATAAATAGTATGCTTAAAGCTCCAAGTAGAGCTCCCAAGAATTGCGAGCCATTATCTCCCATATAAATTTTTGAAGGAGACCAGTTAAAGCGTAAAAATCCTAATATAGATGCAAATACCACTACAATTCCGAATAAGTATGGTAATCTTGTGTAATCGTGTGTAAGTCCAATATTAATGAATATGCCAACTAAAATTGTTAGAGCTATAGTTGCTGTTATTGCGTCCATATTGTCTAACATATTTATAGAATTCATTATACCAACTATCCAAATTATTGTTATTAAGTAGTTTAAGTAAATGTTTTGGAATAAATCTATGTAAATGTTGAAGTATATTAAAAGGATAGCTACAATAAATTGAACTGCAAATTTAAATATTGGCGATGTTGATAGTAAGTCGTCGGCTAAGCCCATAAAAAAAGCAACTGTAACTGCAAAGCCAATTCCAAATGTTTGTTTGTTGGCATACATATTTTCGTCTAAAAATAGTATGTAAAGTATTGTAAATACTAAAAAAACTGAATAAAAGACTATGCCTCCAAATACTGGTTTTTTTTGGCTCGAAAACCGAACAGCTGAGTTGTTCGATTTTTTTATAAACAGTCCACTTTTGTTATTTATTAAGTATTTGCTTAGTAATGTGCTTAAAAAAAATGCTAATACTCCCCAAATTGAAAGTGTAATGATGTAATCGTAAATCATTTTATTATGTTTTTTTCAAAAGCGAAAATAATACAATTATTGATTGTTTTTAAATTTATTTGCTATTAGTTGGGGAAAAATTGATAAAAAAGCCTATATTAATGATTAAGTATTTATACCCATTTTTAATGTTTAGTTTTGTTTGATAAAAATAATTTTGAAAATCGTGCTTTTCTTTTAGTTTTATCGTGGTAATAGTAGCCGTCATTATTACCATATCCGTAACCGTAACCGTAACCGTATTTTGATGTGTACATTTCGGCACCGTTTAGTACTACAGAAAGTTTTTTAATGTTTTTGTCGTTAATTAAATGATTTATGTTGTGTAAATAAACACGCTTAGAGTAGCCTGCTTTAGTAACGTAAATAGGGAAGTCGGCTTTGTTGAAAATATTTAGAGCGTCGGTTACTAAGCCAATAGGCGAGGTGTCTATTAAAATAATATCATAAATTTCTTTAAGTTCGGCTAATACTTCGTCCATTTTTAAACTCATTGTTAGCTCCGAAGGGTTTGGGGGTACTGGTCCTGCTGTAATGTAGTCAATATTAACTGCTTCGGTGCTTCTGGTACATTCTTTAATAGTATTTTTTCCAGATAATATTGTACTCATTCCTATTTCGTTGCTTACGTTAAATCCTAAATGAATTCGAGGTTTGCGTAAATCCATATCAATAACAATAACCTTTTTGCCCGAAAGTGCTAATATTTCGCCTAAATTTAGTGCTACAAATGTTTTTCCTTCGCCCGATACGGTTGAAGAAATTGCTATACTGTATTTTTTTGATGTGTCGCCAAGAAAATCCATGTTTGACCGTATTTTTCTGAAGGCTTCGGCGAAACTTGAGTTTATGTTTTTGTGTATTAAAAGTTGCGATACTGGTATTTTTTCTCTGTAAATTGGTACTGACCCAATTATTGGGGCACTTGTGTAGTTTTGTATATCCATTTCTGATGTAATGTTGTTGTAAAGTAGGTATCGGGTTGTAACAACAATTATTAATATTATAATTCCTGCAAGCGAAAAAATGAATATTATTTTGCTTTTTATTGGAGATATGGGGTAGTTTGGTGTTTGAGATAATTCTAATATTTCGTTTTTTGATACGAACCCTGCTTGCGAAATAAGGTATTCGGCTTTTTTGCTTATTAGTTTGTCGTAAAATTCTTCATTTATTGAGTATAGCCTGTTTAATCGCGATAGTTCTACTTCGTTATATCCGGTATTGCTAAATATTTTTTTCTCGTAATCGGATATTTTTGTTTTGTATTTGTTTTTTTGTTCGGTAAACCTTGCAATTGTAGATTCTATAAAATCAATTAATATTGTTTTTTGATTATCTATTTGTTTTTCAACTAATTTTATTTTTCGATTGTTTTCGGTTATATCGTTTAGTAGTTGGTTTTTTGTGTTTGTTAATGCTTGTATATTGTTTATTATACTAACCATTACTGCTTCCGATTTTGTGTTAGAAAGTGTTGATATTACGTCGTATAAATTAATTTCTTGTTTTTCGTAGAATTCTTTTTTTATGCGTTTTAGTGTAATAAGTTCTACTTCTATGTTTGATATTTCGTTGTTAAATTCGTCTATTTTTCCTGTAAAAATAGGGAATGGGTTGTTTTCTATGCTTTTTTCGTCGTTTTTAATGTTGTTGTCTTTTTTAAATGTTTGTATGTTGTTTTCGGTTTCAATTAGTTGCTGGTAAACCGATTTTGTTTGGTCATCAATAAATTCAAGTATTTTTTTAGCACTTTTTTGCTTTCGTTCAATGTCGTAGTTTATAAATTCGCTGGCTATTTTGTTTACTATTACGCTCGTTTTTGCTGCGTTAAAATCTGATAAAGATATACTTATTGTGTTTGCTAATGAGTTTAATAGTTCTATGCGTAGGTTTTTTGATATGTTTTTGTATATATTGTTAGGATTATTTATGATAAAATAGAATGAGTTATTGTTAATTTCGTTTTGTTTTTTTTGAACGGATAAATAGTCTGATACTTTTGTAACAATAGAAAATTTGTCGTTGCTGAATTTTTTATTTGTTGAACATTCAAATTTACTTTCTTTATTACCAATGGTATAGCTTATAGTGTATGTTTTATTGTTTTTAAAGTCTATAAAAATTGGCACGTCGTAAATGGTATTGTCTATTACGTTGGCATCTACTGTAAAACCTGAGTTTTCAAAAAGTTCTTCGCTTAAAAAAGTACCTTTGTTGTAGTAACTTATTTTTAAAGGTAGGCTGGAAAAAACTCTTGTTAAAAATTCTTTAGATTTTAAAAGTTCAATAGTGTTTTCGGCGTTAGAGTTGTCGTTAATATTTTCTAACTGTAGTATTTCTGAGTTTGGATTGTTATCGGTGTTTAGCTGTATTATTGCTGTTGATTGGTAAAGGGGTTTTGTGTATCGTATATAAATTATTGTAGATGCTATTATTAATGCTATTATTAGTGCTATTATCCATTTGCTTTTGTTTAGTAAATGAAGAAAAATTGTTATTTCAAATTTTTCGTTTATTAATGGTATTTTTTTCGTTTCCATATTATTTTAATATTGCATAAAGTGTTAACATACTTGTGAATAGTGTTAAGTATGGTGCTACTTCTACAAGAAATTTAGATGCATAAACCGGACGTTCTTCAACGTAAATAATGTCGTTAGATTTTAGTAAAAAATTTACATTTTTCATATCTTCAAGCTTTCTAAGTTTAAATAGAAAAACTTCGGGATTATTTAAATCGCCACGTAGTAATTTAATTTTATATGCTTTGCTAAATCCAGAAATCCCACCAGCATCGGCAAGAGCCTCAATAAGCGAATAATTATCGTTTTTCATAACAATAACTTGTCCTTTTGTACTCCCCGAAGAAAAAACAATAACTCTTCTGTTTACAACTGATAGTACAATAAATGGGTCGATAAAATATTTTTTGTATTCGTTTTCGAGTTTAAGTTCGGCTTCTCTTTTTGTTAATCCCGATATTTCTATTCTGTTTAGCGATGGTAGTTTTACTTTTCCATCAAATTCTACATTATATGTTAATGGGCTTGTTTTTTGTTGTGTATTGGTGCTTTCAAAATCAATTAGTTTATCGCCTTTATTGGTAAAGACTTTAATTTCTAATTCGTCGAAAGGCTTAATTGTATATTCTTTTTCTAATGTTTTAAATTCGCTATAACTGTAATTATTTGACGTTTTAAACATTTTGCTTGGGTCTAACGACTTGCACGATGCTAAGGTAAATAATATAAAAATGTAAAAAAATAGTTTTTTCATATATTGTTGAATGTTAACAGCAAAGATATAAAAAACAAAGCTTATATTATATCTTAAATTTAATTAAAAATATTGTTGTTTAATTCTAAGTTCAATTCGGTTGTTCTTTTTTCTCGATTCGGAGGTTTTGTTATCGTTAATTGGTTCGCTAAATCCGTAGCCTTTTGATTCTAATTTTGATGTTTCAACACCCTTTGAAATTAAATAGTTTTTTATAACGTCTGCTCTGTCTTGTGTTAGTTTTAGTGCGTTTTCTTGGTTTAATAAATTGTCGGTATGTGCAGCAATTTCTATTTTAATTTTTTTTGTTAGTAAAATATTGGCAACTGTATCTAATTTGTCGGTTGCTTTTAGTGTTAAATTTGTTGAGTTTTCTTTAAATTCAATTTCATCAATATTTATTTTGCTCGATGGTTCAAATTTTATTTGAATATTAAAACTCATAAGTCCAAATTTGTTGGGCACATCAAAATCGGAGTAGTTTGTTTTTTCTATTAAATCGAGATATTTAATCTTGTATCTTCTTCCTTTTGGTACTAATATACCACATTTTCCATCTTCATTTGTTTGTGCTGTATATTCTATATTTGAAGTTACATCAACAGCAATTACAATTTCTTTGTTTTTTGGAAATCCGTCTAAATCGGTTACTAAAAAATTTAGTAAAGCCTTTGTTTCTGTGGGTTTAAGTTCTTGCGAAAAAAGTGTTATTGATATAAATAACAATATAATTGAAGTTAATGTTCTCATTTTTTGTTTTTTTTGACTAAGTTAAATGTTTTTAATTAAAAATTAGAATTAATAAATATTTTTTTGCTTTCTACAATTAAATAATTACTTTTGCAGTCGGGTAAGTCTTACACGACCAGCTCCTATTGAACTCCCCCAGGACTGGAAGGTAGCAAGGGTAGGTGGTTGTAGCGGTGCGATGTAAGTAGCTTGCCCTTTTTTATTTCCATAATTTTTGTTGTTAAAGTATTATTATACACACTATTATATAGTTGTTCTTTATTTGTTAGTTTATGTATTAAAAATATTTGGCAAAAAAATTTACAATATTAGTGTCTTTTGTTAAATGATAAGTTATTAGTCCTGCTTTTTTTGCACCTTCAATATGTTGAGGCGAATCATCAATAAATAAAGTTTCCTTAGCATTTAAGCTATTTTCGTTTAGTATTAAGTTGAAAATTTCGACATTAGGTTTTCTTAACCCAACAATATGAGAATAATATTCTTTAACAAATATGCTACTTAAATTATTAAGTCCAAAAGTATTTTTAAGGGTTTGGTTATAATGTTTTAAATGAATTTTGTTAGTATTGCTACACAAAAAAATATTGAAATTTGATTTAAGTTTTTCGAGCAAAACGAGTCTTTCTAAGGGGAAATCTAATAACATGGCATTCCATGCATTTCTTATTTGCAAATCGGTAATATTAGGTTTTGCAAGGGTTTTTATTGAATTATAAAAATATTTTGGCGAAATTTTACCCATTTCAAGATTATCAAAAATTGATATTTGATTAAATTGAGTATATAATTCACTATAATTTGAAATACCCAAATTTTTAAACTCATTAGCAGTTAAATTATAATCGATATTTAGTATAACTCCGCCTAAATCGAAAATAATATTCCTAATATTTCCAAAATTGTAAATGTTTTTCATCAAAAAAAATAATTTTAATTTAAAATAATACCTTTAAAAAATGCACATTCATAACAACATAGCAACATTTTAAAAAGTAGTTCAAAAATAAAATCAATTTATAAGAAAAGTATTCATTTATTAAATAAATTTTATCTAAATTTGATATGACAGAATAAATAATTAATATTAAAGAATGAAAGAAAAATTTGACTTACATAAAATTTTAAAAGCACAATTTGGGTTTGATAATTTTAAAGGTACACAAGAACAAATAATTCAAAATGTTTTAGACGGAAGAGACACATTTGTGTTAATGCCAACAGGCGGTGGGAAATCGTTATGCTACCAAATGCCTTCAGTAATATTAGAAGGAACTGCGGTTATTGTTTCTCCATTAATTGCTTTAATGAAAAATCAGGTTGATGCAATGAGGGGTTATAATGCCGACGATGGGATAGCTCATTTTTTAAATTCGTCGCTAAATAAAACTGAAACAAAACAAGTTAAAAGCGATGTTGTTGCAGGAAAAACAAAACTACTGTATGTTGCTCCCGAATCTCTTACAAAAGAGGAAAATATTGAGTTTTTAAAAACAGCAAACATTTCGTTTTATGCTATAGATGAAGCCCACTGTATATCGGAATGGGGACACGATTTTAGACCAGAATATAGAAAACTAAGATCAATTATTGACCACATAAATCGAAAGCCAATTATTGCTCTTACGGCTACAGCAACACCAAAAGTACAACACGATATTCTTAAAAATTTAGATATTTTAGATGCAAATATTTTTAAATCGTCGTTTAATAGAGAAAACTTGTACTACGAAATACGCCCCAAACAAAATGCAACAAAAGACATCATAAAATATATAAAAAACAACACAGGCAAATCGGGAATTATATATTGTTTAAGTAGAAAAAAAGTTGAAGAACTTGCAGAAACACTGCAAATAAACGGAATAAAAGCATTGCCATATCACGCAGGAATGGACTCAAATACTCGCTCAAAAAATCAAGATATGTTTTTGATGGAAGATGCTGATGTAATAGTTGCAACAATTGCATTTGGAATGGGAATAGACAAGCCAGATGTTAGATACGTTATACACTACGACATTCCAAAAAGTATTGAAGGATATTACCAAGAAACGGGTAGGGCAGGACGAGATGGTGGAGAAGGTAATTGTATAACATTTTATAGCTATAAAGATATACAAAAACTAGAAAAATTTATGCAAGGAAAGCCTGTGGCTGAACAAGAAATTGGAAAACAACTGTTATTAGAAACAGCAACATTTGCCGAGTCGGCAGTTTGTCGAAGAGTAACACTTCTCGATTATTTTGGCGAAGAACTTTCTGAAAATTGTAACAATTGCGATAACTGTTTGCACCCAAAAAAGAAATTTGAAGGAAAAGAATACGTTGAAACAGTTTTAGAAACAATTCTTGTAGCAAAAGAAAGATACAAATCAAATGATATTGCCGA
The DNA here is from genome assembly GCA_020721655.1 of Paludibacter propionicigenes. Classification (GTDB taxonomy): domain Bacteria; phylum Bacteroidota; class Bacteroidia; order Bacteroidales; family JAFGXI01; genus DYMG01. The sequence continues at coordinate 23,224 of DYMG01000024.1, forward strand.
TATATTAGTAGGGAAAAACACTTCGTTAACAAAAACTTTTAAGTTAGATTTATTAGAACAATTTGGCGAAGGAAAAGATAAGGATAACAAATTTTGGAATGCAGTTATCAGACAATCGCTTATTTCAAAATTATTAGATAAAGAAATAGAAAATTATGGCATATTAAAATTAACACAAAAAGGAAAAGAATTTCTAAAAAAACCATATTCGTTTATGATTGTTGAAGACCACGATTACGATAACGAAGACAACAATGAAGGTAAACAACAAGGAGCATCGGGCGGAATAGACCCCGTACTTTTTAATATGCTTAAAGATTTAAGAAAAAAAATAGCTAAAGAAAAAGATGTGCCCCCATTCGTTGTTTTTCAAGATCCATCGTTAGAAGATATGGCAATACACTATCCTGTAAACATTGAAGAACTTAACAGTATAGCTGGAGTAGGAGTAGGAAAAGCTCAAAAATATGGAAACGAATTTATTAAACTAATTAAAAAATACGTAGAAGAAAATGAAATAGAAAGACCTCAAGACCTAATCGTTAAATCGGTAGTAAATAAATCAGGAAAAAAAGTATATTTTATTCAAAGTATCGACAGAAAAATAATGTTAGACCAAATAGCCGAAGCTAAAGGCTTAGCTTTTAGTGAATTACTTACTGAACTTGAAATGATTGTTAATTCAGGCACAAAATTAGACATAGATTATTATATTGAAGATGTAATTGACGAAGAAAAACAAGACGAAATTTACGACTATTTTTGCGATGCAGAAACTGACGATATTGACGAAGCTCTTTCTGAACTTGGTGAAGACGAGTTTAGCGAAGAAGAAGTTAGATTAATGAGACTGAAATTTTTATCGGAATTAGCAAACTAAAAAAATATGGCTACTTAAAATAAGTAGCCTTTTTAATACAAAATGGAACAAACATTAAATAGTTATACAACTTTTACTAAAGGAATATTATACGGTAAAGGCAACGAAATAATTAAACATATTATAATAGATAGTCGCAAAATTGTAAGTAACCAAAACTCAGTATTTGTTGCAATAATTGGCGAACGACACAACGGACACAAGTATATTGAACCTCTTATAAATAAAGGATACACAAATTTTATTGTGAGTAGTTTGCCGGAAAAATATGAAACATACACAAGTTGCTCATTTTTATTTGTTAACGATACAATAAAAGCACTACACGAAATAATAACACAATATCGCAAAAAATTTAACATTCCAGTTATTGGAATAACAGGTTCAAACGGAAAAACAATAGTAAAAGAATGGCTTTTTTACTTGCTTAAAGATTATTTTAACATAGTAAGAAGTCCAAAATCGTACAACTCTCAAGTTGGAGTACCACTATCTGTTTGGCAATTAAACGAAAAAACTGAACTTGCAATTTTTGAAGCCGGAGTTTCTCAAACAAACGAAATGAGCAAACTCGAAAAAATGATAAAACCAACAATAGGTATTTTTACTAATATTGGCGACGCCCATCAAGAAAACTTTATAGACTATAAACACAAAATTTCTGAAAAATTAAAATTATTCGAATATTCTGATGTAATAATATATTGCAGCGATTATCAGATAATTGATATGCAAATAAAAACCGAAAAAAATTTCGATTACGAAAATAAAATATTTACATGGTCAAAAAAATATACTGCCGATTTATACGTAAACTCAATAATAAAATCGAATAGCACATCAATAATAAAAGCAAAATATAAAGAAAACGAAATTTCTATAACAATACCTTTTGTTGATGAGGTATCAATAAATAATGCTATAACAGCTTGGTGTTTAATGATTTATTTGGGTATCGACAACAAAATAATTAGCGATAGAATGCAAAAACTTTCAACTATAGCTATGCGTTTAGAACTTAAAGAAGGAATTAACAATTGCTTGGTAGTAAATGATTCATATAACTCCGACATTGGCTCGTTAAATATTGCAATAGATTTTTTAAACCAACAAAAAAGAAACGACAAAAAAACACTTATTGTTTCCGATATTTTTGAAAGTGGTAAAATAGACGATGCACTCTATACCGAAATAGCCGAAATAATTAAAAAGAAAAACATTTCAAAGCTTATAGGAATTGGTAGTAACATTATAAAATATGCAAAAAAATTTGATGCAAACTCTAAATTTTATATAAATACAGACGAATTTTTGGCAAAAATAGAATTGTCGGAATTTGAAAATCAAGATATACTTTTAAAAGGATCCAGAATTTACGAATTTGAAAAAATATCGAACATCTTACAAAAAAAAGTACACGAAACTGTATTAGAAGTAAATTTAAATTCGCTTATAAATAACCTAAACTACTTTAAATCGCTAATAAAAAAAGAAACAAAAGTAATGGCTATAGTAAAAGCATTTTCCTACGGAAGTGGAATATACGAAATAGCCAACATTCTTCAATATCACGGAGTCGATTATTTGGCAGTTGCCTACCCCGACGAAGGCGTAGAACTAAGAAAAGCCGGAATTACACTGCCTATAATGGTTATGAATTCCGACGAAAAAAGTTTTGATATAATGCTCGAAAATGAGTTAGAGCCTGAAATATATAACTTTAGAATTTTAAAAGCATATTATTCAAATTTAATTAAAAACGGAGTGGTTTCGGCATCTATACACTTAAAAATAGACACAGGAATGAAACGTTTAGGCTTTGAAGAAAACGAAATTCCAAACCTAATTAACGAACTAAAAAATAAACCTGAATTAATAATTAAATCTATTTTCTCACATTTAGTTGCTTCGGAAGACGAAAATTTAGATAATTTTACTGAAAATCAGATGTTTAAATTCAGGAAGATTACTACTGAAATGTCTAACCAATTAAACATAAGCCCATTACTACACATTTTAAACACCGCAGGAATTGAACGATTTGCAAACAGTCAATTTAGTATGGTTCGACTTGGAATTGGACTATATGGCTTTGGACAAACAAAAAATAAATTAGAATACGTAAACTCATTAAAAACAATAATAACACAAATTAAAAATATAAATGCCAACGAAACAATAGGTTACAATAGAAAAGGAAGTCTAAACAAAGATGGGAAAATTGCAATAATTCCAATAGGATATGCCGATGGACTAAACCGTGCACTAAGCAATGGAGTAGGTTATGTACTTATAAATGGTAAAAAAGCACCATTTGTAGGCAATATTTGTATGGATATGTCGATGGTAGATATTACTGAAATTGAGGCAAATGAAGGCGATAAAGTAATTGTTTTTGATGATAACTTAACTGTAGAGGAAATTGCAAAAAAACTAAATACAATTCCTTACGAAATTTTAACAAGCATATCAAGCAGAGTAAAACGAGTTTATTATCAGGAATAAATTGTAACAATAAAAAAAAAATGATACATTTATCATAAAATTAAATTGAACATAAAATGAAAAATATTTTATTTATTTTAACTATTCTTTTGGCTTATACAAGCTCAATTGCACAAAGGGAAGTAGCAAAAAAAGAAGATTTAGAAAAGTTTTTTAAAACTAAAACTATGGTAGTTTTAGAACCAAATGCTATGTCGGCATACAATTTTGCTATAGAAGATGCAATAAAACGCGAATGGAATATAACTCCTTACGAATTTATTCAAGTTCCTGAATACGAAAAACTTAGACAAGACCCTCAATATTCATTTATAACCTTAGACGATGTAACTTTTGTAAAAGACAAAACAAAAGCTAAATACACTTTTATTTGCCTATCGCTTGGCGGAAAATACAAAACCACTACCGATATGCCACAATTAGTTACCTTTCCTTTATCATATAGAGGAATTGAAGAAGAATATTATTCATATAAACTTGGTCCAATTATCCATTTTATGCAATCGCACGTTCAGTTAACAAACGAAGTTCCAACTCTAAAACCAATTAATATTATTAGTTATTACAACAAAGAAGCTCCATCATTAAAAAATAAAACTCTGTATTTACTTGAAGATGATTTAACTAACGATATAAATACAGAAATAAAATTTAAAAAAATATATCCTTATAATTTTAAATTTGTAGCACAAGAAGACCTTGAAGATATAATTGCAAAAAAGCAAAAAGATGCGGTTTTTTTCCATAAAGTAGGACCTACAGAAAACGATTCTAAAGCTCGTGTTTATAAAATATTTTTGGGTGCCGACGATGGTAAAATATATTATTTTGGTTATCACACTATTAGCGATAAAAAACCAGATAAACTTTTAGATAGGGATATTAGAATTCTTACTAAAGAAAAAGAAGATGATAACGAAAAAGAATAAATAAAAAGCCCTTTAGGGCTTTTTTTATTTTTGGTCAGAGTTAATTAAACGAACTAACTCATCAACAGCATTTTCTTGAGGAATGTTTTTTTGTATTAAAACGCCTTGTTTGTACAAATGAACTAAATTTTTTCCAGCACCAACGTAACCATAATCGGCATCAAGCATTTCGCCAGGACCGTTTACAACACAGCCCATTACAGCTATTTTTAAGCCTTTAAAGTGCGACGTTTTTTCTTTTATTTGGTTTGTAATATCTTCAATATTAAATTTTGTTCTTCCACAGGTTGGACACGAAATAAATTCGGTTTTTGTAATTCGTACTTTTGTTGCCTGAAAAATTGTGTAACTTGTATCTAATGTATTTAATACGGTTTCTTTAGTGTTTTCAAGCCATACGCCGCCACATAATTTATCAACCAATATAGACCCAATTTCTCCAGCCGATTTAATTAAAAAATTATCGTCTAAAAGAGAATATTTTCTGTAAAGAATAATTGGAGCAGTTTTTACATTCTTAATAAAGTTATTGTAATTGTTACGAAGTTCGAAAATATTGTTTAAACTGTTAGTGTTTAATATTATTATTGCTGTTTTATCGTTTTCAATTTTGGTTATAACGCTTGGCGAAAAATCGTTTATTTCGCCAAAAATAAAATTGTATTTTGCTGATTTTGTGTTAGTTTTAAAATATTTAAAAGGAGAAAACATTGGGAAAACGTTTTCTGAATTTCCCCATTTTTCAAAATCACAAATGTATTGTAAGTTGTTGTTAGCAACATTGTTATAGTTATTTGTGAAAATAAAATCGGGTTTGGTATTAGAATTAGAAAAATCATCAGTAAATTGAGAAATTGTAATGTATTTATTCGATTTATTGATTGTGTAATCTCGTTTTAATAAATCAATAATATTTGAATTTATTGTTTGTGAATTGTTTTTATAATTAAAATAATTGATTATTTTTTCTGCTACAGGAACTTCATTTTCGGGGTTTTCGGTAAGCGAAACTCTAATGGTATCGCCAATTCCTTCCGACAAAAGCGTAGCCATTCCAACGGTTGTTTTAATTCGAGCTTCTTTACCATTTCCGGCTTCGGTAACGCCTAAATGTTGAGGGTAAATTAAGCCTTCGCTTTTCATTTTGTTTTGTATTTGTCGGCAAGCACTTACCATAATGCGTGGGTCGGAGGCTTTCATGGAAACAACAACATTATTAAAATTGTTTTTTTTGCAGATGTTTATGAAATCGCTTATAGATTCTACCATTCCGAGTGGCGAATTGCCGTATTTTTGTAAAATGCGTTCAGACAGTGAACCAAAATTTGAGCCAATTCTTAATACTGTATTGTGTTTTTTACATTCTTTTAAAAGTGGTAAAAAGTTTTGTTCTAATTTTATGTATGCTAGTTTTTCATCGGTCAATTTTTTGTCGATATAGTTGCCGGGGTTTATTCTTATTTTATCGATAAAACCTGCCAATTTTAATGCTAATTCGGGTTTGTAATGAATGTCGGCAACAATTGGTAGAGTATAGTTGTTGGCTAATAGTAGTTCTTTTGTTTGCTTAATTTTTGAAACTTCTTTTATCGAAGGAACGGTTATTCTAACTAATTTACAGCCTTTGTCGAAAAGTTTTTTGCATTGCTCAACTGTTTTTTCTACATCGTTTGTATCGGTATTTGTCATCGATTGTACCGATATGGCTGAATCTCCGCCAATTGTAATTTCTCCTATTTTAATTTCAATGCTTGCCAAATTGCTTATTATTAACTATTTTGTAAAGATATAAACCGCTTTTAATTTTTTATTAAGTTTATAATTGTTTTATTTTATGTTTGTTAAATGTAGGTTATTGAAAAATACATTATTTTTTAATAATTTTAAAACTATTAGCATTTTTCGAGATAACACTAACAATGTATATACCACTGTTTTTATTTTCTAAATTTATTGATATTTCTTTTGAGTTTACATTTGTTTTGTAGAATATTAATTCACCAATAGTATTATATATTTTAACTTCGTTTATTTTTGAATTGTTAGAAATATTAAAAACATTGAAAAAAGGGTTTGGTGATATAATTACATTATCGTAGTTATGTAGTACTTCAGCTTCTGTAATTATTGGTGCTCCCCATTCTTCTTGTCCTTTACTATAATATATTAATTCTTCTTTTGGGTGAGCGTATGGGGTTGAGCTCTCGTAATAAGCACTATAGTGAACTAATTCTCCACAACCTAAAATATATTTCATACTTGCTGTTTCCTCAAACATTGTGTTTTTATTTGACTTAGAAGGTATATTATAAATATAAATTGAGTCGCTATATTGTTCAACAGGAAGGCAATATGTTTTTGTAACAAAACGATTATTATATGCTGTATATGAATTATTAGTGCTCATAAAATGATCACAGTTACAAGAATTAAATTGTGAGTTTGAAATAAGACTATCTAAATTAGTAATAGTTTTATTGATTGTATCATTTAAAAATAGTTGAATAGGAGGATTATATGCGTAATAGCGTTTTCTTTCAAAAGAATAATAAACAGTATCGTTATTTGATGAAAAATTTTTACTAATTACTTTTCGTGTTTCATTATAAATATATTCATTACTTAAATGGTCTTCAATAAAATAATGAAACTCATCATTAACTTCAAAATCGTAAACAGTTCTATTTGTTAATGGGCTGTATCCGTATCCTGTTAATAAATGGTTTATTATAGTGGAATTAATTTTTCTTAAATCAGGAATTGATATTATTCCATAGTTTTTTGATAATATTATAGTTGTTCCGTTTATTATATCGTTAGTTATATTATTAGATGCGTTTTTCATATTTAGTTCAATATAATTAACCGAGTCTATACCATTAAAAGTTGTTAAAGTGTCAATATTAATAACTTTTGCTTCAATATATTTAGAATTAGGACGGTTAATAAAGTGCCATGTTTCGTTTATTCCACCTGTAGTTTTAATTAAAAAAGTATCGTTTCTAAACACAAAATAACTGTCTCCGTTTGATAATATAAAAGTTTTACTTCCCAAAATACTTCCAGAATATTTGTTAAAACATTCGTATGCTTGTGCTTGCCCGCAGGTATCTGAAAGAAAATCGTTGGTGTAATAGAAAAAACTTGTATCGTTACTAGTTTCTGTGTTTTCAATTTTTACAGTTGAGTAATGAAATTCGCTTGCACCAACAATTGAAGGATACTGTGTTTGTGCTAGATACCTCAATGCTTGTGAAGTAAAATTAACTGAATAATTTTGAGAAAATAATGTGTAAAAACTTAATATTAATGATAGAAATATAGTTTTAGTTTTCATAATTTAAAAGTTTAATATCACTTATACAAAGATAGTTTTAGTTTTATTTAATTTAAAATTTTAACAAAGTTTTTAATTACATATTATATTTTTTATCAATCATTTATAATTGTAAAAAGTTAGTTTTTTATAAATTTTTGAATGGAATTACCAATTTTTACAAAATACACTCCATTTTCTAGTTTACTTACATCTATTGTTAGAGTTTTGCTGTTTTTTTTATGATGAAAAACTAGGTCTGTAGCTTTACCTGTTATGTCAAGAATTTCAATTTTATCAACTAATTGTTCTTTATTAATTGTTAATACTAAATTATTATGTGCTGGATTTGGATATATTTTAAAATTATTTGAATTTTTTAATGTATTAGTTTTATTTAAGCATTGAGAAAATGTAATTCTTACAGTATCGGTATAACTACACCCTGAAGTCGTAATTATCCAATAAAACAATGTGGAAAATGTATTATTTGTTGACCAAACAATTGTATTTGGGTCATATCCAATAATTGCATTTGGGCTATTATCGTTGATAATATATATTGAAGGTTCATTGAACGACCAATATCCAAATCCATATGTTATGTCTGCAGTGTCTGCATTCATTTCGTATATTGAATCGCACACCAATGTATCGTTACCTGCTTCTGGAGTTAATGGTTCAAAAATAAATTCAACGGTATCTGTATTTACACAAGAGCCATTTGTTTCGGTTAAAACAAATAGATATGTTCCATAGTCGCCTTGAAACAAGCCCGATGTACCAATTGTTGTCTCATAAAAAAGCACTATGTTATTTATACATGTCCATTCAAATGTTGAGTTTTGGTTGCTTAATTCTCCATAAAGTTGAAATTCACAACAATTAAAAGTGTAATCGGCTCCAGCATTTGGTTGGCATTGTGCTTGTAAATTACCTTTTTCTAAAAATAGAAAAATTGTCATTAAAATTAAAAATGGTTTCATTACTGTATTTATTTTAATTGTTTATAATATTTTAAAACAATTTGTAATTAAAAATAGTTGTCTAATTTTTTTGATGTATTTGTGCTAAAAAATAAAATGAGTAAATGAAATTAAAAATTATAAATTATTTTTTTTAAGTAATTTATCTAATTTTATTCATTTATGTTTAAATAATATAAGCCTTTAATTAAAACTTGTTCTTTTGTTATATTGTTCAATATTTCTACAAAATTGTTTTGTTCTCTTTCAAAACTAACTTCTTGTTTTGTGAATTCATATTTATCGTTAACATATTTGCTCAAAACTAAAATGTAATACTTGTTTTCGTTCTTAATCAATGCACTTTCAGGCGTTTTTTCTAAGACCTTTTGTTGAATTGTAAATACATTTTGTAAAGATAATACAAATGTTTCTACAAATCAAATTTAATTCAATAATAATCAGAATATTATTTATTTGTTTCTGTTGCTACAAAATGCACTTTTTTCAGAGCTATCGCTTGTAAAACCTGAAAAGTTGCAAGTAAGTTCCGATAGAGCTTACAACGATTACAAGCAATATGCTCGATTTGGTGAAGATGATATAA